>CAMLJW010000147.1 GCA_946480485.1 uncultured Streptomyces sp.
TGCTGGTGCATGCCCCATGGGTCGTAGGGCTCGCTGCTGTAGGGGAAGCGGACGACGTGGTAGCCGCCGTCGGCGGGGATGGACTGCGGGGTGTCGACTTTCAGTGAGACGACACGGACACCGGTCACGGTGCCTCCAGACATGAGAAAGGCCCCGGCCAGACGGGCTCGGGGCGGTGGGAAGAACAGCCGTGCTGCTCAGGCGAGTCGTTCAACGCGCAGGGAAGAGCCGGTGCCCAACCGGGTGGCGGTCGCGTTCGATGTGGCCTGCGCCCATTGGATGGCGAGGGTGCCGCCGCTGGTGGTGGCGAGGACGGACTCCTCGACGGCCGAGCAGAGGTTGGTGGCGTGGTCCCTGGTGCCGTAGGTGCAGGCCGTCGTGTAGTTGTGTACGCCCCACCGGCCGGTGCCGCCCGAGGATGTACTGGAGAGGATGACGCCCTGGTCCGGGCCGACCGCGGAGCGGTTGCCGGTGGCGCCGGAGGGCACAGTCCACTGAGTCTTGAATCTCGCCGCGTCCAGGGCGGCGTAGAACAGGCGGAAGATCACCCGATAGGTGGCGTTCGCCTCCAGGGTCACGGTGAGGTCGGGGTCGTCGGTGACCGTGGTTGTCGACGCCCGGTCCGTGCTCGATGGCTTCCAGAGCTGGACGGGCTGCATCGATGTCAGCAGCGCCGCAGTGATCCTCTGTCCGGCGAGGATCGTGGGATAGGTGGCCACTGGTTCCTCCTACAGGGCGACGATGGCCGGGGTAGCGAGCCGCAAATCAGCCCCCGCCCCGTGCGACTTGACGATGTCGTTGACCGACCGGGTGACCGTGAACGTCTGGGGGGTGCTGGTCCCGGAGATGGCGGTCACGGTCATGACTTCGCCGCCGACTCGGATGTCGATGGGCATCTCGGCAGGATTGGTAGTCCACAGCGGCCCGTCGGTGACGGTCACGCTCAGCGTGGTGTCGTCCGCGTCGATCGGGGACGCGAGCTGACTGCCGTCGGTGTCCACCCTGCCGAGGACGTCATCGTCGGCAACGGCCACCGTCCAGGGCGTGCCCGGGGTGCAGTTGAAATGCAGGTCCCAGTCGATCGGGTGCCCGATCCGTTCGGAGTAGCCCTGGGCCAGCAGGTCGATCAGGCCGGGCGGCAGCCACGCGGGCGGGTTGGCGATGGTGAGCCGGTCGCCGCTGTCCACTTCCGTGACCGCGTCGATGAGGCTCGGCGCGGCGGCCAGGTCGACGTGTACTACGGGGTAGCGGGCCTCGTCGACGGTGCCCAGGTGCAGGCGCCATCCGGCGTGCTGGGCGGCCTGGTCGTCCTCGTACACGTTGAGGGTGACCAACTCGGCGTACCGTCCGACCCCGTCCGGCGGGGCCTGGACGGACAGCGGTCCCTCGTCGAGGGCGGCGTTTCCCGAACTGCCCCCGGTGCGCTGCACGGTGATGTCGTTGCGGACGAGCTGGTCGTCCTCGTTGGGCTCCAGCGGCGGCGCGACATGGCCGGGCGCTGTGTAGTCGAGCTCGAGGGCGGGTGTCTGGTTGTACAGAGAGACGCGGTCGCGGTAGACGAGACCGACGTTCTCCCGCTGCTCATAGAGGATGCCGCCGTCGGCGTCGGCCGCGTCCCCAAGCAGGTTGAGTAGCGTGTCCGGGCGCTGTGTGCCGACCGGCTCCTGCAGCGAGGCGTCGCCCGGCAGGATGAAGGGCAGCGCCTCCTCGGTGGCGAGGCGGACCATACGGTCGCCGGCGCGCTCCCCAGACCATGCGTCGATCGCGCCTGCGTAGGCCCCTGTGGTGTCCGAGGGCCAGGCGGAAATGTGGCCGATGGCCATACCGTCCAGCAGCGGGCTGTAGCCGTCGGGCGGGGACGCCACCGCGGTAGGACGCCCCACGGTGCCCGCGACGCTGGCACCGAAGCCGCCGGCATCCCCGCCGACGTCGAACCAGTCGACGCGCCAGTCGACGTTGCCCCCGTTCTGCGTGGCGGTGAACCGCACCCGCACCCACTGCCCGTACAGGTCGGATCCGGTGGCGATGGCCTGGGTGAACAGCGTGTTGCCGTCGCTGTCCTTGGCCAGGATGGTGGACCCGTCGCCGTTGCTGGACTGGATGTACCACTCGGCGACCGTCCCGGTGCTGAGGATCCGCAGGAAAGTGCGCTCCGTCGGGTTACCGGGGGGATCGAGGCGGTAGATGAAGTTCACGCTCCAGCTGGTGAGCGTGGTGGCGGCAGCGGGGATCGGGCCGTGCATCATCGGCAAGTCGCTGCCGCTTGAGGCGAGCACGGGCAGGGGCTTACTGCTGGCGAGGCTGTCAGCCTGTGCCCAGTTGGCGCGCGTGAGCTTCAGCCGTGCCACGCCGGTGATGGGACTGGACGCCTGGGTGGCGTTCTCGCCATCTTCCATCGGCCAGTACGCCAGAGGCGACCAGGACGGAATGCGTCGCCGCAAGGTGCTGTCGAGCGCTTTGGCGCCTTGCCCGAGGCGGCGCAGGATGCCCGACGCTTCGAGGGGTACGTACACGTCCTCGCCGGACACGTCCCAGCGGGAGGGCCAGTTGCTGACCTCGCCCACGAACCGTGTGCGCCGGTTGGTGATGGACGTAGCACCGTTCATGGTCCACAGGCGGGTGGCCGCGTCGGTGAAGCTGGCCGTGCCGAGCGCCTGGGCGGTGAAGTCGGGATTGGCGACGACGCTGCCGTTGATGCCGTTGCGGACCTCGAGGGCGTAGCAGCGGCCGGTAGCCCGGGTCTGGCCGAGATTCGTGGCGTCCCCGATCTTCAGCGCGGCGGTGCTGTTGAAGATGCTGGTGGTGCCGCTTTGCACCACTGGGTCACCGAGTTGCGTCCATGGGCCCGCCGTGCCGGACGGGGCAGTGTAGAAGGTGATGGTGCGGCCGCCCGAGCCGTTGTTGACGTCGAGGGTGGCGCGAATGGCAAGTCGCCCGGATGGCGGGATGACGGGCTGAGCCGTCGACGAGGCGCCGATCCCGTTCGCCCCGTCCGCCGACCACTCGAAGAACAGCCGGTTGCTGCGCACGCCGAAGAACCACGACTTGTCGGTGGGCGTGTTCAGCTTCCCGACGATCTCGGTAGTGGCGAGAGCGTCGGAGGCGTCCAGCCAGTTCGTCAGCTGGACGTCCACTCTCACATCGATGTCGCCGGCGATGTCCAGATCCGGCGTATCAGGAGTCGAGGCGTGGTCGCCGACCGCCCCCGGCATACCGAGAAACGCGCTGCCCGCCTTGACCGACACCCTGATCGGCGTGTTCCGGCCGATCTCCCCGTAGTGCGGCGACAGCGGGTTGCGGGGGCTGTACTTGCCGGCCCTGTTGTTGAGGGTGAGCGTGCATTTGGAGGGGTCGACTCGCTGTCCCTCGTCGGCGCGGCCGCGGCTGATGTCGATGCCGTCGCGTGTGTACACGTCGGATGTGATGTCCGTCCACGCTCCGCCGAGGAACAGCTCAATCAGGACCTCAAGAGGGGTCTGCGGGAACGCCACGAGGCGCCTCCTTTCATGCCTTCTGGCCGATGACGGCCTGGACGTCGCCGCCCAGTGCGCGCACCTGACGGCGTCCGGTGTCGACCCACAGCTGGCCGAAGGAACGGCCGCCGATATCGAGGTTGATCACCATCACGCCGCCAGTACCGCCTTGCGCGCCAATCAGCGGAGCCATGCCAGCTGTTCGAGGCGTGGACGGCATGGCGGCCTGCGGGTCGACCAGGCCGGCCATGGTCTTGTCGAGGACGCCGCGGTTGTCCTCGGCGCCGACCGCGATGCCTGCGGGGATCCACTGGCCGACCTGGTTCGCCATCAGCTTGGAGGGGGAGCCGATGAGCAGGAAGCCCTTGACCGCATCAACGACGTTCCTACTGACGAAGCTCTTGATCCTTGACCAGAGCCAGCCGCCCATGGACGCGATGCCGTTCCACAGACCGCGGACGACGTCCGCGCCCTTGGATACCAGCAGCCGCCCCATGTTCCCGAGCGAACGGCCCAGACGTCCGGGCAGACCGCGCATCCAGGACACCATTTCGGAGGCCTTGCGGACGGCGGCGTCCTTCATGGATCCGAACCAGCGGCCGACCTGCCCGGGGATCCGGGACAGCCAACCGATCGCGGAGAGGACGCCGGTTGCCGCTCCGCGGATGAAGCCAACGACCTGGCCCCATATCTTGACGGTCCACCGTTTGACGGTCGACCAGTTCGCGACGACGAGCGCGACCAGGCCGATGATGACCGCGATGACCCAGCCGACCGGGCCCATCGCGACCAGCCACTGCGCGGCCATGACCGTGGCCCATGCGACGGCCCTCGCAGCCATGATCAGGAACTGGGCACTGGAGACGACGGCCGCCCTGATGACGGCTGCGATCCACGTGCCGATGGAGACGAGCGCGGATCCGGTCCATGCCGCGGCGGTGGTCAGCGCGGAGAGCACTGCGCCGGCCGCGATGCGGGCGTAGGCCATGAGGCCGATGGCCATCATCCGCGTCCAGTTGCCGATCACGCCCCAAGCGGACGCGCTGATGATGGCGTTGGCTCCGGCGACGACCGCGGAGATGGCTGAGTAGGTCATCATGGCGCCCTTGACGACCAGGACCGTGGCGGCCAGCCCCATGAGCGTGTACGCCAGCGGCACGAACACGGCCTGGTTGTCGGTGGCGAACTGGATGAACGTGCCGGAGACATCCGCCAGTTTCTGAACAGCCTTGCGCTTGAAGGACTCCAGCGCGGCCGCGGGGTTGTCGCCGACCGTCTTGGTCATCTTGTCCGCGGCGCCGCCGACCTTCCCCAGGGCATCGACGGCTGCGGACGGGTCGAGGCTGTAGAGGGCAGCGCCAAGGTCCTCGCTCTGGGTGCCGAACAGTTTCACGGCGGCGGCCGACTGTGCGACCGGGTCCTTCATCCCGCGCAGCCGGTCGAGGGTCAGGTCCAGGGCACCGGTCGCGGAGTCGCCACCCTTGGCGATCTTCGCGGCCATCGTGTCGGCGTCCAAGCCGATCGCCTTGAACCCGTCCGCCGTGGACTTCGAGCCATCGATCGCCAGGAGTGAGAACTCCTTGATGGCGTCCGCGACAACATCGGCGTCCCTGGCGCCGCCCTTCAGCCCCTGGGACAGCAGGCCCATCGCGGTCTGCCCGTCGAGGCCGAACTTCCGCCACTGGGTGCCGTACTCGTTCACGGTGTCCAGCAGATCGTCCGCCTTGTTGACGCCGGTCTGGAAACCGCGGGTGAGGATGTCGAACGCCTCGTCGGCATTCTTCGCCAGGCCCGTCTTCAACATCTGCCCGACGGCAGCGGTGGTCGGGCCGACTTCCTGGTCGAACGTCTCACTGAGCGCGAGGGCCTTGGTGGTCAGCCCCTCAAGGCCGCCCTTGGCCTGGGCGTTGTCGCCGATGTTCTGGTAGACGCCCTTGATGGCCTCGTTGACGGTCTCGGTCGAGTCGCCCCACGCGTTGGCGTACACCGACGCCGACACCTTCGACAGTTCGGCGGCCTTCTCCGGGCCGACGCCCAGCTGCGCGGCCAGCTTGGAGTTCGCGGCCTCCATGTCGAGACTGGCCGCCACGCCCACCCCGAGCGCGGCCGCCACTCCGGCGCCAATGCCGCTCGCCGCAGTGGTGACGTTCTCCTTGAAGCGCTCCAGCGTCGCCGAAGCACGGTCCCGCGCCACCAGGTTGAAAACACGAGCGACGTATCGCTCATAAGACCACCCCCACTTCTACTGGGGGCGGTCACCACCCAGCTGTCGGAGAACTTCCTCGTGGTAGTTCTCGATCACCCAGTGCACGAGGTCGGCCACGCGCTGCCCGTATGGAACACGGCCGATATGACGTACCTTCAACGCCCCGTCTTCAGTTGCTCGCTGGCCTTTTCTTGCGCCCGCTCGTAGGAGTCCAGCCAGTCGAGATAGCCGTCCGTCTCCTCGACCGTGAGGGTGTCCCACATCCTGCCCACGATGCCGAGCAGGTGGGCGGCGTCGCCGAGCCGCCTCAGTCGGCGATCGGCAGCTGGGCTTTTCCCTGCTCGTCCGGGTCCTCGTAGGCCGCGGCGATTTCCTCGTCCAGCTTCTCCAGGACGGCCGCCACCTGGTCCGCGGGCACGGACTCATGGACGTTCTCCCGCATGATGAGCAACTCCCCCTTGGAGTGCTCGAGCGTGAGCTCATCCCAGGCGAAGTCCACATCGTCGAACTTGAGGGTGGGGTGGCCCCGTTTCAGGTACAGGTACAGCAGGGCCCGCCGGCACTTGGCGTTGCCCTTCTGCACGTCCACGGTGAACTCGGAGAAGTTACGGCCGGTGTACCGCTCGAGCATCTCCCGCTCAGCGGACATCAGCTTCTTCGGCTGGTACTTCCACCGCTGGGGCTCTTCCGTCCCTTCCGGCTTGTAGACCAGGTACATCGCTCTCCTATCCGGCCCGGGACGCGATGCGCCGAGCCATGTCCTCCATGGCCGCCTCGACGGCGCCCTTGTACTGGTTTTCACGGCCCTGGAATGCACGGTCGAACCAGTCGATCTTTCCGTGCTGCTGCACCCACTGGCCTCGGTTGCCCCACACGGGGTGCCGCCAGCCGCCCGCACGGTTGGTGCGCTTGGGGGCGTTGGGGAAGCCGCGGACGTTCTTCGTCTTGAAGGCCTTCACGCGGGCGCCGGACCAGCGGCCGCCCAGCTTGACCTCTGGGCGGATCTTCCGGGCGATCGCCGAGCGCAGTGCGGGAGCGGTCTGCAGGCCGGCCGAGGACATCGACATGATGCCGCTCTTGGCCTCGACCGCCCCGGGCTTCAGAGCCTCGCGCATGTTCCTCGCGAGGTCCTTGCGCAGCTGCTTGCCGTCCTCCTCGGCGCGCAAGGCACGCACGAGCGCGGCCAGGCCCTCGTGCGTCTCGACGCCGAGCGCGAACGGCGGTCCCCCGCCGGACATCAGGCGGTCGCCCTCGTCACGGCCCCCGACAGGCGCTCGGGTGCGTAACGTTCGATCATCTGCATGGCCCACTCCAATTTGTCTTCCACCCGCTGCCCCCGAGGGTGGCTTGACGACCACAACTCAAGGTTCTCCGGGCGGTTGTCGTCGCGGACACCGTTCTTGTGGTGCACCGTCTCGTCCTTGTACAGCTCACGACCGAGGATCTGCTCCATGACGAGACGGTGCTCCTTGACCCGCCCTCGGCCCGGCACCCACCGCTTCCTGCAGCCGTCGGTCGGGTCGAGCCATCCGGCCGCCGATCCTGGGCCGTTCTGGAGTAGGACCGTGGGGTCCCCGTGGCGCTGCCAGCGCTGGTAGTGCAGATCGCAGAACGTGCGAGCCTTGGCGTCCGCGTTGCATCCGTCCACCGAACACGCGACAGCCTCACCGATTTGTCGCCCGCTACTCCCGAGGGCGACGGCAGGATCTCCGTGTTTGCGCCAGCGTCGATGGTGCTTGGCGCAGTACCCGCTGGCGTACACGAGGCTGCCGCAGTCCTCGACCGAACACGGCTGTGGTGCCCTCTCTTTGCCAGGACGACCAGTGACGGTGAGCGGATCGCCATGCTTCCGCCAGCGCTGGTAGTGGAGGCTGCAATAACTGCGCGCCAAGACGGGGTGGTTGCACTCATTCACGGAGCATGTCGCCATGCTCCAACGATAAGGCGTTTAGCTTGTTGCCCTGACCACAGCGCCCGATGTCGGGAAGCCCAGGCTGACGGACGCCTCGTCACCGACCGAGCCCTCGATCGGGTTCCAGCCATTGATCAGGACGTTGCCGGAGTACGACGGGTTGGACGTGCCGACGGCTGCCTGATCCAGCCGGACCACGAACGGCACCACGGTGCCCAGGAGGGGCCACATGATGGAGTCGATCTCCGAGGCGGCGACGTCCTGGAGGAACTCCAGCCCGAGCTCACCGGACTTGAGACCGCCCAGCAGCTCCTTCCAGCCGAGGCTGGCGTAGGTGGTGACGTCCTTGTCCTCGACCTCCGTCGACAACTCCGCCTTGCGGCAGTACTCGGTCAGGTCAGTGCCGTTGAGGCTGACGAACTCCGCCAGCAGAACCATCTTGGCCATGGGTGATCACCAGATCCCGATAGAGGAAACGAACAGGAACGAAGGGGAGGTGCCGCTGATCGTCCACGCCACCCGCCACCAGGTATCTGTGATGGCCGTGCCATCCGTGCGCAGGATCTGACCGCCTACCGCGGTCGCCGCGGAGAACGTCAGACGCGTGGTGGCCGACGCGAAACCGGTCGCGTCGTCCGACTCGATCCGGCCCGTGATCGTCGGCGTGCCCGTGCCCGCCACCGACAGGACATGCACTGCGGCATACAGCCGCTTGCCCGCCGTTACAGCGCCCAGGTTCAGCGATGTGCCGGTCCCGGAGGCGGTACGGGCGGTGCCGGGCGGGTGAGCGAACTGGCCGCGCACCAAAGGCCAGGCGGACTTCGCGGTGCCCGTCCACGGGGCAACCTCACCGACCGCATCACCCAGCTTGTAGTCGGCGCGCAGCGCGCTGGTGAAGTACGACAGGCCGCCGACCGCGGCCCCGGCCGGGCCGACCGACCACGGGCCGACACCACCCAGCGACGCCCACGAATGGTCATCGACCTTGCCGGGGTCGCCGGCCTCCCACTGACCCTCGCCGGAAATCTCAGCGGAGGCGAGCCCGCCCAGGACTTCCGTCCAGCCCTCGGAGGCGTAGTTGGTGGTGTCCTTGTCCTCCACCTCGGCGGAGATTTCGACCTTGTTGGAGTTCCCGGTGAGGTCGGCGCCGCCGGTGAACAGCCGCACGTCGGTCAGCACGAACTTGCCCATCAGCTGCTCCCGTCCCCAATGACTTTGATGACCAGGTCCGCACCGACGTATTGCGTGCCCTGGTGCTCGAACCAGCGGTATCCCTGAACCCGCATCACGTGCAGGTCGTGCGCCAGGCCGCCGAGCGCGAACTCACCAGGCGCCCCGCGGGCCGCCTCGATCGCCTGCTTCAGCGACGCGTCCCCGGACCCGGACAGCATGCCGTCGAGGGTGATCTGAGCGGACTTGTCATCGGCTCGGCCGACCAGTACACGGCACGTCACCTCCACCTCGTCCAGCGAGCGGCGCATCGCCTTGTCGAAGTCGACCGAGTACTCGCCGACGAAAAAATGCGGAGCGGTGACCGCGTCCGGCGTGTACCCGGAGCACGTCAGCTTCCCCACCCCTGCGGGCAGGACAACCGCGCGGGCCGCGTCTGCGATGGCCTCACGCACAGCGGACATCTGCATCGCGCACCCCCTATCCGAATCCGGGGAGCACGTAGTGCTCGATCAGCGCCCACACGTCCGGGTCGCGGCGGGACAGGCGGACAACGCCCCACTCGGCGGAGCCGGTGACGCCCTCGGGGGAGTCCTTGCGTTTGAACAGGCGGGATGCCTGGATGAGGGTGGCCTGCTCGATCTCGTCGGGCACGGCAGGCCAGCCCCAGCGGGCGGTCACCCGCACGCGCACTGTGCCCCGGCCCCAGCTGCTCGACGTGCGATGTAGCGAGGTGATTGGGCGGCCGCGCACGAGTGCGTTGTCGGGGCCGGCCTCGTAGTCCGTGACCGTCGACCAGGAGCTGGCGGAACCCGTCTCGACGAGGGTGGGGGCCGCCCCGGCGTCATCGAGGAGTAGCCGTTCCCCGCTGTCGTCGCACACCACCCGCCCGGACGGGTTGAAGACCCGCACGCTGGCTTCCGCGTCCAGATAGAAGCGCCGCCCGCACGCGGTGTCGATGCTGCGGGATGCCGAAGCCAAAGCATTGTTGAGCAGGTCGTCCCTCGTGTCGTCGTCTGCCTCCATGCCGAGCGACAGCTTGAGCGTAGGCAGATCGGCGTACTCGTTGGCCACAGCCACTCACTCCTCGACGGTGCTGCCTTCGGCGCTGCGGGGCTTACGGGGCCGGCCGCGCCCTCGCTTCGTCTCTGCAGGCGGCTTGGTCACCTCGGCCGCAGGAGGCTCGGCGCCCTCTGCGGCTGGGGCGGTCGCACTCTCCACCTCGGCCAGCCCGTCGCGGACTTCCTCAGCGATGCCGGACGCGCACAGGTGCTGCGCCTCACCAGTAGGCAGGTCGACCGGCTCGCCGACCGGCGGCCACGGCTGGCCGTTGCGGGTCCCGGACATCTGGACCTTCATACGGATACGCACAGTGCCTCCTAGGAGCGGGCCACAGGGGCGAATCGCGGGCGGCCGAGAGCGATTGCGGCACCGAAGATGCCGCCGGTCGTCGAGCCCGTGGTCACCACGGCCACGCGCAGGTAGCGGCGGCTGGCGCGCACCCCGACCTCGAACACGGTGTCGTCGCTCGCCGCGACCAGCGTCGGAGCGGCACCGGTCAACTGGGCTGCGGCGACCGCCTGCCAGTCCGTCGACCCGTCCGCCGAGTCCTGGATCGCGACCGCATGCGAGCCGTCGGTGACGGTGCCGGTCGATACGACCACGACAGCGTCCTGCATGCCGCCGTTCACCATCCGGTCGACGGCCACGCCGCTCGCGGTGCCGTCGGTGCGCGCTGCAGGCGACAGCGACCGCTTGAACAGCACCTCGTCGTAGGTGGACATGGATCCTCCAATCCGACCGGGCAGGCCCGCGCAGGGCCTGCCCGGAACGCGGGTCTCAGGCGGTGCCGCCGGTGAACGTCTTGACCG
This sequence comes from uncultured Streptomyces sp., assembly GCA_946480485.1. The sequence goes on from CAMLJW010000147.1 coordinate 10,633, forward strand.
CGCCGGTCAGGTCGACCAGCGCCGCATCCGCGCGCATCAGCGCCCGGAAGGTGACCAGGTCCGCGTTGAACGCGAACTCATCCGAGCGCTCGAAGCGGATCCCGCCGGCCATGCGCACGAAGTACTGCGACATGTCGCCGAAGACCACCGACTCGGCCGACGCTGCGATCGCGGGCATGGTCGGGTCGGTGAGGACCGGCTTGCCGAGGATCGTGTCGGGCGTCCCGGCGACCATCGACGGCTGCCAGATGTACTGGCCCTCAGTAGTCTTGATCTTCCGGATCGACCCCGCGGTGGTGTCGTTGAGGATCCACCGGCAGGCCGAGGACATGCGGTACGGCGCGATCACCGAGTGGAACAGGGTGATCAGCAGATCCGCGCCCTCGTCCGCAGCCGACTGGTCGCCGAACCCGCCAACCGGAGTCGCCGCGTTCGGGCCAGTCGCGCCCGCCGTCGCATCAGTGAGGATGCCGCGCGGCTGGCCCGTGCCCGTACCGGTGATGCAGTGCGCGCCGAACGCGTTACCGAGCGCACGCCCGGCCTGCATCGACAGGTAGCCCTCCAGGTCCACGCCAGCATCCGTGAGGAGCTCGCGCG
>CAMLJW010000148.1 GCA_946480485.1 uncultured Streptomyces sp.
CTTCGAGGAGCGCCTGAAGAAGGTGCTCAAGGAGATCCGCACCCGCGGCGACATCATCCTGTTCATCGACGAGCTTCACACGCTGGTCGGTGCGGGTGCCGCCGAGGGCGCCATCGACGCGGCTTCGATCCTGAAGCCGATGCTGGCCCGCGGTGAGCTGCAGACCATCGGTGCGACCACGCTGGACGAGTACCGCAAGCACCTGGAGAAGGACGCGGCCCTCGAGCGCCGCTTCCAGCCCATCCAGGTCGCCGAGCCGTCCCTGCCGCACACGATCGAGATCCTCAAGGGTCTGCGTGACCGGTACGAGGCCCACCACCGCGTCTCCATCACCGACGAGGCGCTGGTCCAGGCCGCCACCCTGGCCGACCGGTACATCTCGGACCGCTTCCTGCCGGACAAGGCGATCGACCTGATCGACGAGGCAGGCTCCCGGATGCGCATCCGCCGGATGACCGCGCCGCCGGACCTGCGCGAGTTCGACGAGAAGATCGCCGGCGTGCGCCGCGACAAGGAGTCCGCGATCGACTCGCAGGACTTCGAGAAGGCCGCCTCCCTCCGCGACAAGGAGAAGCAGCTCCTGGCCGCCAAGGCCAAGCGGGAGAAGGAGTGGAAGGCCGGCGACATGGACGTCGTCGCCGAGGTCGACGGCGAGCTGATCGCCGAGGTGCTCGCGACCGCCACCGGCATCCCGGTCTTCAAGCTGACGGAGGAGGAGTCGAGCCGCCTGCTGCGCATGGAGGACGAGCTCCACAAGCGCGTCATCGGCCAGACGGACGCCGTCAAGGCGCTGTCGAAGGCGATCCGTCGTACGCGTGCGGGCCTCAAGGACCCGAAGCGTCCGGGTGGTTCGTTCATTTTCGCGGGACCGTCCGGTGTCGGTAAGACCGAACTGTCCAAGGCGCTCGCCGAGTTCCTCTTCGGCGACGAGGACGCGCTGATCTCTCTCGACATGTCGGAGTTCAGCGAGAAGCACACGGTCTCACGTCTCTTCGGTTCGCCTCCCGGTTATGTGGGCTACGAAGAGGGCGGTCAGCTCACTGAGAAGGTCCGCCGCAAGCCGTTCTCGGTCGTCCTGTTCGACGAGGTCGAGAAGGCCCATCCGGACATCTTCAACTCGCTGCTGCAGATCCTGGAGGACGGTCGCCTGACCGACTCCCAGGGCCGGGTCGTGGACTTCAAGAACACGGTCATCATCATGACGACCAACCTCGGCACGCGGGACATCTCCAAGGGCTTCAACCTGGGCTTCGCCGCCGCGGGTGACACGAAGTCCAATTACGAGCGCATGAAGAACAAGGTCTCGGACGAGCTGAAGCAGCACTTCCGCCCCGAGTTCCTCAACCGCGTCGACGACGTGGTCGTTTTCCCGCAGCTGACCCAGGGCGACATCCTCCGGATCGTCGACCTGATGATCAGCAAGGTGGACGAGCGTCTCAAGGACCGGGACATGGGCATCGAGCTCTCCCAGTCGGCGAAGGAGCTGCTGGCGAAGAAGGGTTACGACCCCGTGCTTGGCGCGCGTCCGCTGCGCCGCACGATCCAGCGCGAGGTCGAGGACTCCCTGTCGGAGAAGATCCTCTTCGGCGAGCTGCGTCCCGGCCACATCGTGGTCGTCGACACGGACGGCGAGGGCGAGACCAAGACCTTCACGTTCCGAGGTGAGGAGAAGTCGGCACTGCCGGACGTCCCGCCGATCGAGCAGGCGGCCAAGGGGGCGGGCCCCAACCTGAGCAAGGAGGCGTAGCCTCCGGGCGACGCGACAGCCCGCCGGGCGGACGCACGCAGACGGGGCCGGTGCCTTTGGGTACCGGCCCCGTCCGTGCGTTGATGCGTCCGTGTGTCTGATGCGTCCGTGTGTCTGGTGCGGGTCAGGAAAGCCGGCCGTCCTAGAGGTCTTCTCGGCGTGGCCGCCCGAAGAGATCGGCGACGCTGTTGCCTATGTTCGCGATGATCGTGTGGCCGGTGGCCGCGATCTCGGGGCGCTTGGCGGTCTTGTAGACGGCCGCATCGATATGTCGCCCTGGGGCGTGATGCGGACCGTCTCGTTGCCGAACCTTTTCCCCGACTCGCCGTCCGCCTGGAGGAACCAGCGCTCGGCTTCCCACCGCTCACGCCACCCGGCCTCGGTGAGCTGCGCCGTCTCGAGGTTGTGACGGGTGCCCAGCAGACGTTTGCACGCCACGCACGACATGCACCCGGCCCGCTTGCCCCACTCGCTCGTGCCGGCGTCCAGGCCGTAGATGGTCAGCGGAGCTTCTTGACGACGTAGCCCCCGTCACATTCCCGGGACTCATGATCTTGCGCACCGGTGACATGTCGCACAGGCGATTTGTCCGATACTAGGCGGAATAGTGGACAGGGTTGGCTGGACAAAACGGACACTTCATTCAAGGGTCGGTGAGGTGTCCGGATGTCGTGCCGGACGGATGCGCGGAAATGGGCGGCTGCTGGCCCGAGCCCTCTTCGCATGGGGAGTAAATCACCACTCAAGGATCAAAGTGGATTGATTGCCCACTAAGCGTTCTTGTCTGTCAAGAAGTAGGAAGCTTCGGTCTCATATACGACTTAGGGTCGTAGATCGCCGTTTTGGTGGATTACAGAGGCGGGGGTTACCAAGGGATGGCCCACCCGGTGGCTGCCTGTTGAGCCGGGTGGTTTTTTCCGGCCATCTCCTGGAGGTACCCCCATGTCGAAACGCGCCACGTCCCACCGCCCCGCCGCGTCCCTGCTCCGCACACGGACGGCCGTCGTGGCCGTCGGCCTGGGCGTCTCGGCCGCGCTGGGTGCCGGGGTAGCGTCCGCCGCCGACGGTCAGGCGAGCGTCGCGCTGCCGGGTGCCACCGCCGCTTCCGTGAAGGCTCAGGCCGCCGCCCAGGAGAAGGCCGCCGCTAGCGCCGAGCAGGTCGCCGTCAAGAAGGCCGTGGTCAAGCAGGTCGCCGTCAAGAAGGCCGCGAATCCCTCCTGGATCGACCCGGTCAAGAAGTACAAGCTCTCCGCGAGCTTCGCCCAGGCCGGCAGCAGGTGGGTGTCCACCCACTCCGGCCAGGACTTCGCTGTCGCCTCCGGCACCAATGTCCTCGCCGCACACGGCGGCACCGTCGTGAAGGTGGGCGGCAACGGCGCCGGCGACGGACCCGCGTACGGCAACGCCGTCGTCATCAAGCACGGCAACGGCATCTACTCGCAGTACGCCCACCTCTCACGGGTCAACGTGAAGGTCGGGCAGGTCGTCGCCACCGGTCAGAACATCGCGCTGTCCGGCAACACCGGCAACTCCAGCGGTCCCCACCTGCACTTCGAGATCCGTACGACGGCCAACTACGGCTCCGCGATCGACCCCGTCAAGTTCCTGCGCTCGAAGGGCGTCGCGGTCTGACAGGCGTCGCGGTCCGAAGTGCTTCACTCTTTGGGCGTGTTGGCCCGGGTGATCAGCTCGGTGGCGACCTCGAGGATGGCCTGGCGCTTCTCCTCCGGGCCGCCTTCGAGATCCTTGAGGGCGAGCATCCCCGCGTGCACCGAGAACAGGGCGCTGAAGCAGCGGACCTGATCGGCCATCGTGGCATCCGGGTCCTTGAGCAGGTCCAGCATGCGGATCATGCGGTCCCTGAAGTCCTCGCCGGTGCGCAGCTCGCGCACGGTCGCCTGGTTCTCCTGCATGAAGCGGAACAGGGGGGCCGCGCAGCTGAGGGCCTTGCTGTAGCGGTTCAGGATCTCGTGCTTCGTTTCCAGCGTGCGCGGCTGTCGCTTGCCCCACTCGATCAGCTCGTCCAAGGGCCTGGACAGGTCCTGGAACAGGCTCACGAGGATCTCTTCCTTCGTCTTGAAGTGGTAGTAGAGCGCCGCCTTCGTGACATCCAGCCGTTCGGCGATCTCGCGCAGGGACGTCTTGTCGTAGCCCTGCTCGGCGAAAAGTTCGAGGGCCACGTCCTGGATGCGCTGGCGGGTGTCCCCGCGGCGCTGCTGCCTGCTGCCGCCCATCGTGGCTGCTCCTCGAGCTCGTGTTCGGGTCGCGTGGTCGGGTAAAGAAAAACCTACTTGACGACCGGCTAGTTGGCGTCTAGCTTCCCAGTGTAGCCAGCTTGCCGGGCGGCAAGTAAGTGTGAGTGCGGTGCGGTACCCAAGTGCCGGGCGCGCACGGGAGTGGGGACAGTGGTGGACACGGAGACAGTGGATGTGGACGGCGCGGGCGAACAACCCAGAAGTGTGCGCGTTGTCCTGCTCGCGCTGATGATCGCGATGCTGCTCGCGATGCTCGACAACATGATCATCGGGACCGCCATGCCGACGATCGTGGGTGAGCTGCGCGGACTCGAGCATCTGTCCTGGGTCGTTACGGCGTACACGCTCGCCACCGCCGCCTCTACCCCGATCTGGGGCAAGATCGGTGACATGTACGGGCGCAAGGGCGCCTTCATGACCTCGATCGTGATCTTCCTGATCGGGTCCGCGCTGAGCGGTATGGCGCAGAGCATGGGGCAGCTCATCGGCTTCCGTGCGATCCAGGGGCTGGGTGCCGGTGGTCTGATGGTCGGCGTCATGGCGATCATCGGCGACCTGATACCGCCCCGGGAGCGCGGCAAGTACCAGGGCATGATGGTCGGGGTGATGGCGCTCGCCATGATCGGCGGACCGCTGGTCGGCGGCACCATCACCGACAACTGGGGCTGGCGCTGGTCCTTCTACATCAACCTGCCGCTCGGAGTCGTGGCGCTGCTCGCCGTCAGCGCCGTACTGCATCTGCCCAAGAAGCGGTCGCAGGGCCGGATCGACTACCTGGGCGCCGCACTGCTGACCGTCGGCATCACCTCGATCGTGCTCGTCACCACCTGGGGTGGCAGCGAGTACGCATGGGGCTCGGCCGTGATCATTGAGCTGATCGGGACAGGGGTCGCCGCGCTGGTGGGCTTCGTCTTCGTGCAGACCAGGGCCGCCGAGCCGGTCATGCCGCTGCACATCTTCCGCAGCCGCAACTTCACCCTGATGTCGGTCATCGGCTTCATCACCGGGTTCGTGATGTTCGGTGCGGTACTGTTCCTGCCGCTATACCAGCAGTCGGTGCAGGGGGCGTCCGCGACCAACTCCGGGTTGCTGTTGCTGCCGATGCTCGGTGCGATGATGGTCACCTCGATGTTCGCCGGGCGGGTCACCACCGGGTCCGGCAGGTACAAGGCCTTCCCGATCGTCGGCGGCGCCTTGATGACGGTCGGTCTGTTCCTGCTCGCGCAGATGGACACCGGGACGACCCGGCTGACCTCGGGTCTGTACATGGCGCTCCTGGGCGCAGGCATGGGTTGCCTGATGCAGATCACCATGCTGGTGGCACAGAACAGCGTCGAGATGAAGGACATGGGCGTCGCGTCCTCGTCCACAACCCTGTTCCGTACGCTCGGCTCGTCCTTCGGCGTCGCCATCATGGGCGCGCTGTTCAACAACCGCGTGCAGGACGTGATGGCCGAGCGCGCCGGTGCCCTCGGCTCCAGGGCCACCGAGCGGTCCGCGCAACTGGACGCGGCGAGCCTGGCCAAGCTGCCGGACGCGGCCCGTGAGGCCTATCAGCATGCGGTGTCCTCCGGTACGCACTCGGCGTTCCTCCTCGGCTCGATCGTGACGGTGATCGCTCTGGTCGCCGCGGTGTTCGTGAAGGAGGTCCCACTGCGGGGTGCGGGCGCGCCGAAGCCGGCCGCAACGGCAGCGGGCGGCGGTGACGTCCCCTCGAAGGAGGCACTGGCGGACACCGTCTGACCCGCTCTCTCGCTCCTTGGTTCCTCTTCCAGGGGCACTACAGCAAGCACAGGGAAAAACCCGAGCCCGGAGTTTCTGCAGGAGCCCCAGGAGCGGCCGTAGCACTGTGGTCGGGCGGAGCGGGGCGGCGGGCCGCGGCCGGCATGGCGACCTGCCGAAGACCTGTTGCAGCAGAGGGCCGCACCGGCGAGCGGGCCGCATCGGCGCCCTACACCGGCAGCCTCTGGCCGCTCCCCGTGTTCGTCGGCGCGTGCTCCGGCAGCCACAGCACCGCCACCGCACCCTCCGCGGGCACATCCTCCGGCACCCCCGCGGGACGTATGTTGCGGAAGGTGAGCCGGGCGCCCAGCACCCGGGCCTGGCCGGCCGCGATGGTCAGGCCCAGGCCGTGGCCGTGGCCCGCGCGGTCGGTGCTGCCGGTACGGAATCGGCTCGGGCCGTCGGCGAGCAGCTCCTCGGGGAAGCCGGGCCCGTGGTCGCGCACGCGGATGACCCGGCCCTCCACCGTGACCTCGGTGGGCGGCCTGCCGTGCTTGGCGGCGTTGACCAGCAAGTTGATGAGGATCCGCTCCAGACGGCGGGGATCGGTGGTGACCTCCGACTCGTGCACCACCCGTACCTCGATGTCCGCGTCCTTCGCCGCCACCCGCCGTCTCACGAACTCGCCGAGCATGATGCCCTGCAACTCGGCCCGCTCGGAGGCGCTGTCCAGCCGCGCCACCTCCAGGACGTCCTCGACGAGCGTGCGCATCGCCTGCACCCGGTCCCGTACGAGCTCCGTCGGCCGGCCCGGCGGCAGCAGTTCGGCCGCCGTGAGCAGCCCGGTCACCGGCGTGCGCAGCTCGTGCGCGATGTCGGCGGTCACCCGGCGCTCGGCCTCGAGGCGCTGGCTGAGCGCGTCCGCCATCGCGTCCACGGCCCGCGCGAGGTCGTCTGTCTCGTCCCGTACGACTCCGCCGATGGCGTCACGCACCCGTACGTCCGTCTCGCCCTGCGCGACCCGCCGGGCCGCCGTGGCCGCATGGCGGAGCCGTCGCGAGAGCTGTCCGCCGATCAGCACGCCGAGCGCGCAGCCACCGAAGACGACCGTGATCGAACCGATCAGAAGTGCCTGCTCGAGGTCTTTTATCACGGTGGCGTTGCGGTCGGTGAACTCCGTGTGCAGCGACAGGATCCGGCCGTCCTTGAGGGGCACGGCCGCCCAGATGTCGGGCATGCCGTCCGGGTGCTCCGACACGTAGGTGGCCCGTCGGCCGGCCGTGGCCTTCGCCAGCAGGTCCTTCGGTATGCCCGGGGCATTGATCTTGATGCCGGGGAAGTTCGCCCGCCCGGACGTCTCGTAGTTCCGCTGCGCGATCTGGACGCGCTCGTCCGCGAGGTCGCGCGCGTTGTCAAGCATCGAGACACGGGCGGCGTTGTGCACGACCAGGCTCAGCGCGACGGCCACCAGCGCCCCGACCGCCGCGATCGCGGCGCTGAGCTTCCACATGATTCCCGTACGCAGATTCGGGCGCCCGAATCTGCGGCGTCGGTCCGGGATCTCGATCGTCCCCCGCACGTTCCGCTCAGCCCTTCAGCTTGTAGCCGAAACCGCGGACTGTCTCGATCCGGTCCTGGCCGATCTTCGTACGCAACCGCTGCACATGGACGTCGACGACTCGGGTGTCGCCGCCCCACCCGTAGTCCCACACCCGCTCCAGGAGTTTGTCGCGCGACAGGACCGTGCCGGGCGCGGACGAGAACTCCAGGAGCAGCCGCATCTCGGTGGGTGTCAGCGCCACCGGCGCACCGCCCCTGCGGACCTCCATGCCCTCGGTGTCGATCTCCAGGTCGCCATCTCCGAACGACAGCACACCGCCGCCGACGGACGACGAGCCCTCGGCCCCGGCGGCGGAACCCGGGCCGCTCGCGTGCCCGAAGCGCCGCAGCACCGCGCGGATCCGGGCGACCAGGACAGCTCCGTCGAAGGGCTTCGTCACGTAGTCGTCGGCGCCTGCCTCAAGGCCGAGGACGACATCGATCGAGTCGGCGCGCGCCGACAGCATGATCACCGGGACCGTGGAATCGTCGCGGATGCGGCGGCACAGCGAGACACCGTCCAGGCCCGGCACCATCACGTCCAGCAGCGCGATGTCGGGCCGGTTCCCGCGGAACGCCTCAAGGCCGGACAGCCCGTCGGGCATGGCGGTGACCACGAAGCCGTCGCGCTCCAGCGCGAGTTGGGTGGCCTCGCGGATGACGTCGTCGTCCTCGACGAACAGGACATGGGTCTGCTCTGCCATCCGGTGCTCTCAGTTCTCCGTGGGTCTCGGTCGGTCTCGGTGGCGGTGGGGCCGCAGGTCGGCTGGGGGTCTCGGGGTTTTCGGCATGTTCCGTCGTTGGTTTTCGTTCGGTGGGGTCGATCAGTTCTCGGCAGGAGCCGGCGTGTCGCCGCCATCCACCTTGCTGTATCTGTTGTGTGTGCGGGACTGCTCCGTGAAATGGTTCGCGGCCCAGCGGTACATGATCACTTCCTCGCCGGACGGGTACGCCACCGAGTCGCCGTTCTCGTACACCTGCTGTGTGATCACCAGGGAGCCACGGTCGATCTCCGCGTAGACGGGAGGCTCCTCGGCCTTGAAGACACTCTCGTACCCATCGCCCTCCTCGCGATAGACGTACGAGCCGACGCCGACCGCATCGCCGCAGGTCAGCACGTTGACGACGATGTCGTTCGCGGACCCTCCGGTCAGGTTGCCGTACGACACGTCGACCGGGTACTCGTCCGCGACGCACGGCTTCAGGCCACGCTTGACCGCCGGGCTCACCTTCGGGTCGTCCCTGACGAGTCGGACCGCGTCCACACGGGGCGCGGCCTTGGAAGCCGAGGCCGAGGCCAAGGTGGAGGGGGGAGCGGCTTGCGCCGCTACCGCGTCGGAGCGGGCCGGGCCCTCGTCGCGGGCGCCGGTGCCGCCCGTGCCGCAGGCGGAGACCAAAAGGCCGAGGGCGGCGAGCACGGTCACCGCCGTGATCACCGCCTTCATGGGCGCACGGGCCTGTGGGGCCCCTGTGTCTAGGCCGCGCAACGCTCCTGCTCCTTACTCGGTTCGAGCTCGCGGGCGGCGCGCTCTTCGTAGCCCTGGCTCTCCAGCTCTTCGCGGAGCCGCGCCAACGCTCGGTGAAGCGTGCTCTTGACCGTTCCGGCCGACATTCCGAGGGCGGCGGCTGTCTCTTCCGTGGACATCTGCTCCCAGTGTCGCAGCACCACGACACTGCGCTGCTTCGGAGCCAGCACCTTCATGATGTCCATCAACAGCGCGCGGTCCGCGTGCTGTTCGCTCAGGTCGTCCACGCTTGCGTCCGGCAGCTGCTCGGTGGGGACCTCCTCCAGCTTGCGGGCCCGCCACCACTCCGTACGCGTGTTGATCATGACACGGCGCAGATAGGCGTCGGCCAGACGCTTGTCGGCGATACCGTCCCAGCGGCCGTACGTCCGTACCAGCGCGGTCTGCAGCAGGTCCTGCGCGTCGACCGGGTCCGGGACCAGGCGTCGAGCACTGCGCAGCAGTGCGTCCTGCCGGGTGCGTACATACTCTTCGAACTCGAGCACCTCGCCGTGCGCCATGTCCAACCGCCTCCGTTCCCCGTTTCCGACCTGCCTGCTGTCGGCTCTTCGTCGCTTGTCGTGCCGCACTTTTGCGGTACGCCAAATGAAGTTACGGAGGCCTTGTCACGGGGTTGTCCGAGCGAGCCTGCGGTGAACGCTCGGCTGTCCGTCGGTTGTGTAACGAATGTAGGGCGGAGGTAAAAGGGCCCGCCGGATGGGTGGGAACGGGGGATCGGCTGCCGGAATGTGTACCGGAGGTAGCCCGACAGCCGCTGAGCTTGAGAGTGATCCTCCGGATCCGAACAGCGCCGACCAGCTCTTCCTGTCACACAGGCATGCTCCACGGCGCGGTCGGGAATCAGGGTGAACCGGGGTGGCGCGATCCCGCAGGTGCGGTCTGCGGAGCCGACCTGCGGTCGTGTGCGAACGGCGAGGTCGAATCTCAAGCTGAGGGGAACCTGCGGGTCGGCGGAGGAACCTGTGAGTCAGCTGAGCGGGAGTCGGTACAGCCCGCCCGGGAGGGCTTCGACCAGACCGTCCGCGACCAGGCCGTCCAGGGCGCGGGCGCGTTGGACCGGCTCGTCCCAGACGCGGTCGAGGACCGACTGCGGAACCGGGCCGACCGACTCACGCAGGACGGCGAGGAGGCGGCCGCGCACCTGGCGGTCCGTGCCGGCGTACGTCTGGCCGCGACGCGGCGGACCCTCGTGCGCGGGTTTGCCCGCGAGGTGCCAGGCACACTGTGCCGCGATCGGACACTGTACGCAGCTCTCGTTCTTCGCCGTGCAGATCAGCGCGCCGAGCTCCATGGAGGCGGCGGCCCAGCGCGAGGCCGTGTTCTCGTCCTCGGGCAACAGCGAGCGGGCGAGCTTGCGTTCGGCGGCGGTGGTGGCGTTCGGGGGGTACTGCACACCGGTGACGGCTCGGGCGAACACGCGGCGCACGTTCGTGTCGAGGACGGGGTGGCGCTGCCCGTACGCGAAGGAGGCCACGGCCGCCGCGGTGTACTCGCCGATGCCGGGCAGCGCGAGCAGCTGGGCGTGTTCCGTGGGTACGTCACCACCGTGGCGCTCCGCTATGGCGACCGCGGCGCCGTGCAGGCGCAGCGCGCGCCTCGGATAGCCGAGGCGGCCCCAGGTGCGGACCGCCTCGCCGGGGGATTCCTCGGCGAGGTCCGCGGGGCGGGGCCAGCGGGCGAGCCACTGCTCGTACACCGGCAGTACACGGTTCACCGGCGTCTGCTGCAGCATGAACTCACTGACCATCACCCCCCACGGTCCGGCTTCGGCCCGCCGCCATGGCAGGTCACGAGCGTTCTCCTCGAACCAGTCGATAACGGGGCCGTGCAGGGCGTCGCCGGGTGCGTCGGCGGGAGGGCGGCTGAGTTTCGGCTTCGTGGGCGCAGTCATGACGATTCCGATCCTGCCATGCGCTCGTCGCTGCGCGCGCTTAGCGGTGGGGGTGTGGCGGCTCGGGGTTCTTCTTTCCCCCACCCCACCCCCTTCCGAAACAGGGCATTGCGCTCTCTGCCCCTTCGGAACATTCCTCGGCTGCGGGCCGTCCGTGGCTGGTCGCGCCCATGCGGCCAGGCCGCATATGTCAGGGCCCCGCTTGGAGGGGCGCGCCTTGGAGGGGCGCGCCCCACCCGCCCGCGGTCGCCAACCCACGGGAGGGGCCGTGAGCAGGGCCATCGGGGCCGTCAGTCACAGGACGCCCCGCCAGGCCGGTGCCGCGCCCTCGCCGCGGCGCCCGCGATCGTGTGCACTACGGCATCACATGCTGTGGTCGTCGCGTCCTCGACATGTCGAAAGAGGGGGAGGGGTGG
>CAMLJW010000149.1 GCA_946480485.1 uncultured Streptomyces sp.
CGACCCAGCGTTGGAAGAAGGCTCAGACGACCAGGACGGGGAGGACGAGGAGGACGCCGAAGGCGAGAATCTGGCCCCACTCAGGGGGCCTTTGGCCCTGGAAGACGCTTATTTCCAGGGGGAGGGGGCGGACCGCGGGGTCGGAGACCATCAGGACCGGCCACAGGAAGGAGCCCCACTGGATGAGGAACGTGAGGATCGCGACTGAGGCGAAGGCCGGCTTCGACATGGGCACGATGATCGCGAAGAAGGTGCGCCAAGGGCCCGCGCCGTCGATCCGGGCCGCTTCCTCGATGCTCGGCGGAATCGAGCGGAAGAACGTCTGGAACTGGTAGACCGAGAAGGCATTGGCGATGAAGGGGATCACCTGGATGTAGATGGTGTTGCGCTGATCGTTGAACAAGTAGAAAAGCGGCACCGCCACCGACTCGAAGGGCACCAGCATCAGAAGCAGTACCAGCGTGAAGACGGCTTCCCGGCCGCGCCACTTCAGCCGTGAGAGCCCGTAGGCGGCCATCGAGTTGACGAACAGGCCGCCGGTCACCACCACAAACGCGACCAGCACTGATATGCCCATGAAGCGCCAGAAGTAGCCGGTGCTGTCGGAGTTGAGGCTGTCGAGGACGGCGGAGTAGTTCGCGAAGGACAGGTTGGTGGGCAGGAAGCCGGACAGACCGTTCAGGACCTCGTCCGACGGCTTGAGGCTGCCCAGGAACAGGTAGATCACGGGCAGTACGAAGACGAACGCCAGCACGCTGAGTACGGCGTAGTCCAGGAAGCGGCGCAGGGGCGTGCGGGTGGAGCGGGTCGCGTGGGTCGTGGCCATGGGTCAGTCCTCGTTTTCGGGCCGGACAACGCGGCGCTGGATGAGCGTCAAGGCGACGACGATCAGGAAGAAGACGACAGTGATCGCGGACGCCTGGCCGATGTTGTTCTGGTCGAAGGCGGTGGTGACGGCCTGGTACATCACGGTGCGGGCGGCGTCCTCGTCGAGGCCTCCGCCGCGGATGAGGACGTACACCTGGTCGAAGACCCGGAAGGACAGCACCGAGGTGAGCATGACGACGAACACGAGGGTGCCGCGGATGCCGGGCAGGGTGACGTGGCGGAACTGCTGCCTGCGCGTGGCGCGGTCGAGTCGGGCGGCCTCGTAGAGCTCGTTGGGGATCTGCTGGAGGCCGGCCAGCAGGATGACCATCTGGAAGCCGACGCCCTGCCAGATCGAGAGAACGATGATCGAGGCCATGGCGGTGGCGCTGTCGCCGAGCCAGTCGAAGGCTCCCCAGTTGCCGAAACTCACCGCGTCCAGCAAGGAGTTGAGCATGCCCTGGTCGCTGCGGGCGAGGATCAGCCGCCAGATCACGGCGACCAGCGCCATGGGGAACACAACCGGCATGAAGAAGAAGGACCGGAAGAGGCCGATGGCCTTGAGCTTGCGGTTCAGCAGGATCGCCAGCGCCAGGGCGAGGGCGGTCTGCAGCGGTACGACCACCGCGGCGAAGGTCAGGTTGTTGAGCAGGGCCCGCAGGAACGGGCCGGACAGGTCCGGGTCGGTGAACAACCGCCGGTACTGCTCCAGGCCGAAGAACGACGGCGCCAGTGGGGAGCCGAGCCGCACGTTGTAGAAGGAGAGCACCACGGCGTAGCCGAACGGCACACCGACGAAGGCGATGAGTCCGACGAGGGAGGGTGCGGACATCAGCAGTCCGTGCACCCAGTCGCGGTTCTTCCGCGCCGATCCTGTGGATCGTGCGGAGCGCCCCGGAGGGACGGGCTTCTCGGAGGTCACGGATGGGTCCTGCTCCCGGCCAAAGGGCTCGGACTGCACGGGTTCCACGGATTTCACGGATTTCACGGGAGGGTCCTGTTCCCGGCAGGGGCGGGCGGCTCGGGTGCGCCCGCCCCTGGCCGACGTGTCCTACGGGATCTTGTAGCCGGCGTTGTCCGAGAAGTCCTGGTCGATGGCGCGGGCGGCCTTCGAGAGGGTGCTCTTGGGGTCGGCGCCGCCGTAGATGGAGTTCAGGGCCTCGCTGAACTTCGCGGTCACCACGGGGTACCCGCCGGTGACCGGACGGGTGACGGCGACACAGGACTTGGTGATGTCACTGTCGCCGCAGGTCTTCGCGAGCTGGTCGGCGAAGAGCTGGAGCGGGCCGCCCTGCTTGTAGAGCTCGCTCTTGGCGAGCACGGTGTTGGTGGCGGGCACCGCCCCGTTGGCCTTCGTCATGGCGGTGACGTTGGTGTCGTTCAGGAGGGTGTCGAGGAAGGTCCCGGCTGCCTTGGCGTTCTTGGTGCCGGCGCCGATGCCCCAGGCCCAGGAGCCCTGTCCGGTCTTGGGGCCGTTGCCGAAGTCGGGCAGCGGCAGCACGACGAGGTCGTCGCCGAGGGCCTTGCTGTAGGCGGGGTACATCCAGTGGCCGACCCAGCTCAGCGCGACCCGACCCTTGGCGAAGGCGTTGCCGTCGGTGTTGGGGTCCACGTACGTCTTCCATGACTGGAAGGTCTTCAGGGCCGAGGCCACGGCCGGGGTGTCGAGGGCGCCTTCCGCCTTGCCGTCCTTGAGGAGGGAGCCGCCGGCCGACCAGACGATCGGGGCGAAGCCGTAGGTGCCCCACTCGGTGTTGTAGCCGTTGCTTTCCTGGAGGTCGAGGGTCTTGCCGTCGGAGTCCTTGGCCTTGAGTGCCTTGAGCGCGGCGGTGAACTCCGTCGCCGTCCAGTCGTCGGCCAGGCCCTTCGGGTACTTCACCCCGGCCGCGTCCAGCAGCTTCTTGTTGCCGTAGATCCCCAGGCCCGAGTCGAACATGCCCAGGCCGTAGTGCGCGACGCCGATCTCGCCCTGCGCCTTGTTGGCGTCGGTGGCGTTGTCCATGGTCTTGATGGAGACGTAGGTGTCGATCGGGGTGAGCTTCTTGTTGTAGGCGAAGTTCGCCATGGTCGGGCCGTCGAACTCCATGACGTCCGGCAGCTCGGAGGCGTCGGTGGCGGTGATGGTCTTGGTGTAGTCCTTCTCGGGTATCAGCTTCAGATCGACCTTGACCTTGCTCTGCGAGGAGTTGAAGGATTTCACCGCGTTCTGCAGCGCGGTGGACTCGCTCTTCTGCCCCTGGTGGGCCCACACGCTGATCGTGCCCTGGCCGCTGCCGGCCTCGGTGGAGGTGTCGGTGGTGTTGCCTCCGCCGCAGGCCGCCAGCGCGGCCACGGGCAGGACGAGGGCCAGGCCCTTACAGGCCGCGTGACGGTACCTTTTGTTTCCGGCGATCATGGTTTGGTGCCTCCGTGCGTCGTTGCAGGGTGAGGGTTCGAACTGCTGGGTGCGATCTGGCGTGGGGCGTGGGGTTCGGGGGCATACGGACGTGCAGGCGTCTACCGGGGTACGCGCGGGTTCGGTGGGCCGGTGGTCTCGCGCAGGACCAATCGGATGGGCATCTGCACATGCCCGGACGGTTCGGAGTCCGGCTCGTCGAGCTGTCGCAGCAGCAGCCGGGCGGCCTCGGCACCCTGTCCCGCGACCGGCTGGGCGATGGTGGTCAGCCCGATCACGTCGGCCAGTTCGTGGTCGTCGAAGCCGATGACGGACACGTCGTCCGGCACCTGCAGCCGGTGCCGCCGCAGGGCGCGCAGCGCGCCCATCGCCATCTCGTCGGACTGCGCGAACACGGCGGTCGGCGGGCGGGACGCGGCCAGTAGTCGGGTCATGGCCCGTTCGCCGCCCTTGACCGTGTAGTCGCCGTCCGCCTCCAGGGCCGGGTCGTGCTCGATCCCGGCGTCGGTGAGGACGTTCAGGTAGGCCTGCCTCCGGTCGATCGGGGTGGTCCAGTGCAGTGGTCCGCTCGCCCCGCAGATCATGCCGATCCGGCGGTGGCCGAGATTGACCAGATGCCGTACCGCGCTCTCCGCCCCGCCCCGGTCGTCGATGCCGACCACCGTGAAGCGAGGCAGCGGCCCACCGACCGTGGTGGCCAGCGGCACCCCGAGCGAGCGCAGTGCGGCGGACTCCTCCTCTTCGGGAATCAGCAGCGACAGCACCGCGTCCACGCGCTTACGGACCGGCAGGTTGGTGAAGAAACGCCTGCGTGCCTCCGGCGACCCCAGGTTGTACAGAAGGACGTCGTACCCGGCGGCGCTGAACACCTGCTCGGCGGCGTCCAGCACGGTGCCGAAGAACCAGCGGCCCACGTACGGGACGACCACTGCGACGGTGAAGGTACGCCCGCTGGCCAGACTTGAGGCGGAACGCGACGCGGTGTAGCCCAACTCCGAGGCGACCGCGGTGATCTGCGCCCGCACCTCGTCCGAGACGCCCGGCCGGCCACGCAGGGCGCGGGAGACGGTGGACGCGGAGACGCCGGCGGCCCGGGCGACATCGGTGATACTGACCGTCACGGCGCGCTCCTCCAGGTCGATTTCACGTCGGTGTGATCTGTGGATGACGCGACCGTAAACCCGCCTCCGCTGTTGCGCAAGCGTTTGTGTTCATATTTACTGGGGCCGATTCTCAAGAGATTCTATTGTTATCAAACGTCAGCGCACGCGTTTGCGCGCTATGAGCCGACAGGAACCTGCGCATGCGATACGCCCCGCCCGGCCTCTGCGTGAACGACTTCGCCCTCCTGCGTGACGAGGACGGCACGTACGCGGTGCTGCACCTACAGGGCCCGTGGACAACCGAGTTCGACCACCTGCGGATGGAGACCTCCTACGGCCGGGCGACCTCCACCGACCTGGTCAACTGGCAGCCGCAGGGCACCGCCTTCGGCAACGGCTTGCCCGGCCGCTTCGACCAGCAGGCGGTGTGGACCATGCATCCCCTCCGGTACGGCGACGGAATGGCGATGTTCTACACGGGCGTCTCCGGTCTCACACCGGGCGGCTGGCCGCTCCAGTCGGTCGGGCTGGCGTACTCGGACCGCACGGACGGCACGGGCTGGAGCCGCCACAGCTCGCGGCCGGTGGCCGAGGCGGACCCGCGCTGGTACCGCACCGGCGAACGCATGGGCTGGCGCGATCCGTTCGTCGTACCCGACGACGAGTCGGACGGCTGGGTCATGGTCGTCTGCGCCAGCGACGCCTCGCTCCCCGTCGAGGCCGGCGGCTGCGTCGCCTGGGCCACCTCCGACGACCTGGAACGATGGACCGTCCAACCACCCCTCATCGCACCCGGCGACGTCGACGAGTTGGAGTGCCCGGTCCTGGAACGCCTTGACGACGGCAGCTGGTTGCTGCTCGGTTCCATCGCCCAGACCCGCGGCTTCGAGGCGTGGACCGCGCCCCGCCTGCGGGGCCCTTGGACCCGCCGCGGCCCGCTCGGTCCCACCGGTTCCTACGCCCCGCGCGTCATCGCCACACCCGACGGCTCCCGTGTCGTCCTGCACACCACCCCGCGCCGCATCGGCCTCACCGACTCCGGCGACCGCTGCCGCGGGATGCTCGCCCAGCCGAAGCTCCTGGTCACACCCGAAGCCGCGGCACCTCGCCTGGAGTGGTGGCCGGGCCTGAACACCTGGCTGGGCGAGGAAACCGACCAACCCACTCTGCACGCGGTCGGCGACATAGCCATATCCGGCCGTGTCGAGGTCACCCTGCGCACCGACACCTCCGGCGGCGACCGACCCCACCTTGCCGTCGGCTGCGACGGCAAGAACCTTTGGGTCACCGGCCCCGACGGAACCCGGCTCGGCGAGACCGTCCTGACCGAACCTGCCGCCGCCTTGCGCGTACTCACCATCGGCGAGTATGTCGAGATCTACGCCGACGGCGTTTTCGCCCTGACCACGCTGTGCTACTCCGGCCACCTGGCTCCGTGGACCGCCGTCACCGACGGACACGAACGCACCGTGCGCGTCCGCCCGATCCGGCTGCCCGACCCGTCCCGCGATGACGCCTCGGCCATCTGGCCCGGCAACCTCGCGTACCGCGCCCGCTGACCAACCACCTTCGAACGCACCTTCAAGTGGTCCGCCGCGCGGCTGGGCGGACACGCCCGCGCTGGGACACGCCCACACTGGGACACAGCCGATCGTCGGCTCCTGACGGGCCCCGCGAATCCGCCCTCCAGGGCACCGTTTCGCCCGGGCGGCGGGTCAGCCCGGCGGCAGCGGCTGTTCCGCCCAGATCGTCTTTCCGGTGCCGGTCTGTCGGCTGCCCCAGCGCTGCGTGAGCTGGGCGACGAGCAGCAGGCCGCGGCCGCCCTCGTCGAAGACGTGCGCCCGGCGCAGATGCGGTGAGGTGGAGCTGCCGTCGGAGACCTCGCAGATGAGGGTGCGGTCGCGGATCAGGCGGAGCTGGATGGGGGGTTCGCCGTAGCGGATGGCGTTGGTGACGAGTTCGCTGACGACGAGTTCGGTGACGAAAGTAGCCTCGTCCAGACCCCAGTCGGCCAGCTGCTCGGTAACGTCCTGCCGGGCAGCGGCCACATGTTCGGGGTCCGGCGGGATGTCCCAGGTGGCCACCTGGTCGGCGCCCAGCGCGCGGGTGCGGGCCAGCAGCAGGGCCACGTCGTCGGCGGGCTGGGCCGGCAGCACGGACTTGAGCACCGTGTCGCACAAGGAGTCCAGGGAATCGGCGGACACGGTCAGCGCACGACACAGCTCTGCGGTGCCACGGTCGAGGTCGCGGTCGCGCCCCTCGATCAGCCCGTCCGTGTAGAGGGCGATCAGCGAACCCTCGGGCAGCTCCATTTCCGTCGCCTCGAAGGGCAGACCCCCCACCCCGAGCGGCGGCCCAGCGGACATCGGGACGAGCCGCGCGGTGCCGTCGGGCAGGAGGACGACCGGTGGCGGAGATCCGGCGGCGGCCAGGGCCAGGCGGCGCGACACGGGGTCGTAGACCGCGTACAGACAGGTCGCACCCGACTCCGCGACGTCCTCGTCGGCCCCGTCCGTCGCCAGGTGGATCACCAAGTCGTCGAGGTGGGTCAGGAGTTCGTCCGGCGGCAGATCAACGTCGGCGAGGGTCCGTACGGCCGTCCGCAGGCGCCCCATGGTCGCGGACGACTGGATGCCGTGTCCGACCACGTCGCCCACGACGAGAGCGACCCGGCTGCCGGACAGCGGGATCACATCGAACCAGTCGCCCCCGATACCGGCCACCGCCCCGCTCGGGAGATAGCGGTGGGCCACCTCCACCGCCGCCTGTCCGGGCAGCCCCCGCGGCAGCAGACTGTGCTGGAGGGCCAGCGCGGTCGACCGCTCACGGGCGAACCGGCGGGCGTTGTCCACACAGACGGCGGCCCGGCTCGCCAGCTCCTCGGCGAGAGCGACGTCGTCACCGGCATACGGATCCGGGTTGGCGACCCGGACGAAGACCGCGACACCCAGCGTGGTGCCGCGGGCCCGCAAGGGTACGGCCAGCAGCGAGTGAACGGTCACGCCGTACTCACGGTCCTTGGCGTCTCGCGCCTCGTGGCCGCGCAGCCACTGGTCGAAGTCCGGTTCCCCGGCTCTGCTGAGCACCGCCCGTCCCTCCAGCAGCGCCCGCGCGGGCGGCGAGAACGGTGGATAGGTGTCCGCCTCGCCCAGCTCGACGGCCGCCTCGGGTGTCCCCGTGATGACGGACCGGTGCGCTACCCGGCGCAACAGGACGTCGGTACGCTCGGCCGTCGTCGGTTCGTCCGCCCGCAGGACCCAGTCCAGCAGGTCCACGCTGGCAAAGTCGGCGAAACGCGGCACCACGAGCCCCAGCAGTTCGTCGGCGGTGCGGACCACGTCCAAAGTGGTCCCGATGCCGGCCGCGGCCTCGTTCAGCAGGGCCAGCCGCTGCCGGGCCCAGTGTTGCTCGCTGCTGTCGAACGCGGCGATGGCGACCGCGGTCAGGTCGCCGGAGGCGGCGCGTACCGGCCACATCTCGATGTTCCACGCGTGCTCCCGGCTCCCGGACGGCGCGCGGGTGTAGCTCTCGTAGCGCACGGCGTCCCCGGTCCGGGCCACCTTGCGAATGTGCTCGAGAAACCCCCGGCTGGTCCGGTCCTCCGGCACGGTGCCCTCGTAGAACCGCCCCACCAGGGCATCCTCGCCGACTCCCATGACCCGGCAGGCCACGTCGTTGAGCCGCAGATAGCGCTGGTCCGTGCTGAAGGCGGACATCGACACGGAGGCCTGCTGGAACGCCTGCTCCGCCAGGGTCGGCTCCGGCTCGCCGGGGTACGCGGCGGTGACTACGAATCCGGACGGTCCGGCGTCCCGGCCCAGCACGGGTTGCGCCGTCAACGCGAGCGCGACGCGGTGACCGTCCCGATGCCGCACGACGACCTCACCGGACAGCACGACGACCTCACCATCCGGCGGGGCCACCGCCTCCCGCGGCGGGTCCTCGGCGAGCAGGTCCCCCGCCGCCCGCCCCAGGACTTCCTCGGCCGCATACCCCGTCAGCCGCCGGGCACCCTCGCTCCACCCCGTCACCGTGCCCTGTGCATCGACGATCGCGGCGGCGACATGCTCCATACGCCCCAGAATGATCCCTTCCTCGCTTCCCATCAACCGGTAATCGTTGACAGGGGCGCGACAGGGTTCCAGGAATTGCCGCATGGCCGGGCACTGGCTCGGCACGACGGGACTCTACGCGTCCGGGAGGACCGGACCGGGTGTGAGCGCTCGGGCCGCCGGCCGGGCTGCTGGATCCACACGCTCGCACTCGCACGTACTCGCACGCAGACAAGGAAGGCGCGCGCGTGACTCTCAGCGCGCCGTGAGTCTCAGCGCCCCGCGTAGCTGCGCCCCCACGTATCCGCGCCCCTGCCCCCCGGCGTATCAGCGCCCTCCGCGTTTCAGCCCCGTCAGATACCGCCACAGCGACGAGCGCTGCTGGGCCGCCTGGTTCGGTATGACCGGGGCGGCCTCCTCGGGTCCCGGGGCGGCCGTCGGCGGGTGCTCGGCCCGTGCGGCGAGTTCGTAGCGTACGGGCAGCGAACGCAGGCCGCGCATGAACGGGGAGGAGCGCCACGGCAGTTGGTCGGCCGGAAGGGCGAGGGCCAGGTTGGAGAACCGCTCGAAGAGCCGGCTCACACCAACCGCCGCGACCGTCGAGGCCAGCTCGCGCGCCGGGCACTGGCGGGGGCCCGCACCCCATGCCAGATGCGCCCGGCTGCTGATCATGGAATCCGACGCCATCTGCCCGACGAAGAGCGGGTCGGTGAGCGCGGCGGCGGAGGAGATCCATACCGGGTCGCCCCTGCGGATCTTGTACTTCCCGAGCGGTGTGTCCTTGGCCGCGAACCGCGGCACGAAGTTCAGCACCGGCGGCTTGCTCATGAGCACCCGGTTCATGGTCTCCCTGACCATCCCGGCGGAGAGAGTGGCCCGTACCCCGCCTCCGCCCTCGCCGGCGATGACCTCGACCACGGTGTTGGAGATGAGGATGCCGACGTGGTCGGAGGTCATGCCGAGCAGCATGAACAGTTCACGGGCCAGCTCGTCGAGTGAGAGATCCGGGTGCGCGGCCAGCAGATACGAGGGGAAGTCGTCCCCCGGCTCCCTGAGCTTCGCCGCCCCCAGTTGCGCCAGCGTCTCCAGCAGCCGCTCCAGCGCGGGTTCCGCGTACGGGCCGGCGTCCAGCACCCGCCACATGTCCATCAGCGCGTCGTCGCCCTGCGAGCCGGGAAAGCCGAGCAGATGGCTCGCCACCATCAGCGGCAGTGGCCGGGAGAACTGTGCGGACAGGTCAGCCACGCCCATGCGTCCGCCCTGCCCGATCAGGGTGATCAGCTCGTCGGCGTACGCGGTGACGGCCGCCTTCAGCCGCTTCGCCTGGGGATGGCGCGGGTCCTGGAACGGCCTGAGCGCCGCGTCCCATGCCGTCCGCAGCGTCCGGTAGCCGGAACCGCCCTGGATCAGCACATGGTTGACCTCCAGGGAGGGTCCCAGCGGCCAGTCGGAAGGGACCTCTCCGTCCGACCGGGCCCGCCAGTTCTCCAGGCCCTTCAGCCATACGCCGTCGTCCTGGAGCACTTCGAGCGACTCGCGATACCCCAGCACCAGCCAGGCGGGCACGCCCAGCAGATCGACCGGGGCGACGGGACCGTACCGCTGTCGCAGCCGCTCGTAGACCAGCGCGGGGCGCCTCTCGTAGTCCCGCGTCAACAGCGGCTCCAGAGACATCGCCTCCAGCCGTGTGTCGTCCAGGTCCATGGATCCGCCGTCACCGAGGTGGAATTCCATCGTCGTGCGCGCCCCTCCGACACTCGCCGTTCCAGCAGGTCACCGGTCGGTGACTACGGACCGTGGGGAGACCATACCTCAGGCCACCCGCGAC
Source organism: uncultured Streptomyces sp. (assembly GCA_946480485.1). The sequence continues at coordinate 10,246 of CAMLJW010000149.1, forward strand.
GGGAGAAACGGGTGCGATCCTGAGGCAGATCCCGTGGGCAGGAGCCGGGGAAAGCGCGCAAGATCGCCTACGACGCCCGCGCCGGATCCCCGCATCCCCGCGCTCGTAGTGGAGTTCGACAACGCGGCCGGGGCCCGCGCCATCACCGGCCACCTGCTCTCGGCGGGCCACCGAAAGACCGTCGTCCTCGGCGGCCTGCCCGGCCACACGCCCCTGGACGCCCGCGTCGCCAGTCGTCTGCAGTCGTCTGCAGTCGTCAACTACAACGACGTCCCGCTCGCGGAGGACTTCAACCCACCCCAGACCAGTTCCGGCCCCGTCCGAGGAACTCGGCCGGGCCGCCGTGCATCGCCCTGCGCGACCCCCGAACAGGCCGCGGGTGCCCACCACTTGCTCGGCGCCCACATCGTCATACGCGACAGCGTCGCCGCGCCCCCCTGCGGGGCGCGGCTTCCGAGCGGACGCGCGCCCGCCACAAGTCGGAGGACTCACGCCCCCCGCATGACCGCGCCGCGTCTTTCGGCCGACTCTTACCACCTGCCCCCCCGGCCCCGGCCATCGGGGGCACCTTTCCGTCATCAGGCTCAGGCGGCGTCGAGGATTGCCTTTGCTTCCGCATCCAGCTTGTCTGCGTACTCCCGGGTGACGACACCGTCGGACTTCGCTTGCTGGATTGATGTTCTGAGTTCGGTGACGAGGCTGGCCGGGTCGCCCCCGTTCCGGATAAGGCTCTCAATATTCTTGCACTTGTTCTGCAGATCGGTGCCAAAATTACTTTTGATCGACCCTGATTTGAGCCCGTCGGCCACAACCTTCAGGAAACCGTCGCAGGGCGCGGCGTCCGGATTGCCAGGATCCGGTTTTCCGGGATCCGGTTTTCCGGGATCCGGTTTTCCGGGATCCGGTT
>CAMLJW010000150.1 GCA_946480485.1 uncultured Streptomyces sp.
AGCGGAGGCGTAGGCTACCCCGCCCCCCACCCAACGGCAGGCGCACACCGCTCAACCGCCGGAGGCACCCGCACCCGGCACTGGTCAGAGCCGGTTCAAGACCTGGGTCAGCAGTGACCCCATGCGTGTGGCGGAGTCGCGGCCCGCCCGGAGGACCTCCCCGTGGTTGAGGGGCTCGCCCGTCATGCCGGCGGCCAGGTTGGTGACCAGGGAGATGCCGAGGACCTCCGCGCCTGCCTCACGCGCGGCGATGGCCTCCAGGACTGTGGACATGCCGACCAGGTCCGCGCCGATGACGCGGGCCATGCGGATCTCGGCAGGCGTCTCGTAGTGCGGGCCGGGGAACTGCGCGTACACGCCCTCTTCAAGGGTCGGGTCGATCTCCTTGCACATGGCGCGCAGGCGGGGTGAGTAGAGATCCGTCAGGTCGACGAAGTTCGCGCCGACGATCGGCGACGCGGCCGTGAGATTGATGTGGTCGCTGATGAGGACCGGCTGGCCGGGGTGCATCCCCTTGCGCAGCCCGCCGCAGCCGTTGGTCAGCACGACCGTCTTGCAGCCGGCGGCGACAGCGGTGCGGACTCCGTGGGCGACGACGGCGACGCCGCGGCCCTCGTAGTAGTGGGTGCGGCCCAGGAAGACCAGGGCGCGCTTGTCGCCGATCTCGTACGAGCGGACCTTGCCGCCGTGGCCCTCGACCGCCGGCGGGGGGAACCCGGGCAGGTCGGTGGCCGCCAGATCGGTCTCGGGGGCACCGAGGGCCTCCACGGCCGGTGCCCAGCCGGAGCCCATCACCAGGGCGACGTCGTGTGTCTCGGCGTGCGTGAGCTCCCCGAGGCGCGCGGCGGCGGCGTCGGCGGCGGCACCAGGGTCGCCCTGGATGTCGTCCGGAAGAAGAGATGCGTTCACGCGTATGAGGGTAGCCGGTTTCGGACTACGCGCGTAGATGACGGTGGTCACGTGCGGCGATCGCTGTCTTGTCGTGTTCGACGAGAGGTTCCGCGGTGAAGAGAGACGGGCACCTGACCACGGCGTTTCCGCAGCTCCATCACATGGTCGTGAGGTTGGTTGGGGGGAGGTGTCGACTCCCCCGCGTCCGCGAGCTCGCCCGGTTTCCGGGGTCAGTCGCCAGTCGTCAGCACCCGGTGAGTACGCGGCGGCGAGTGCGGGGCGCGGCGTGTCAGGAGCCGCGAGTCGAGAGGGCCGGCGTACGCGGCGTAGAGCGCTATGAGGGAGGGCGTACGGCAGCGGTGACGCAGGCCTCTTGTGTAACAGGGGCACCCGGAGGCCCCCCGGGGGGAAGCGCCTCGGGGCGTTGCGGGACAATGGAGTACGTGACTCGGATCGTGATCATCGGTGGCGGACCCGGCGGATACGAGGCGGCCCTGGTGGCCGCCCAGCTCGGCGCGGAGGTGACCGTCGTCGACTGCGACGGCCTGGGCGGCGCGTCGGTGCTCACCGACTGCGTGCCGTCGAAGACCCTGATCGCGACCGCCGAGGTGATGACCACCTTCGACTCGTCGTACGACGAGCTCGGCATCATCGTCGCCGACGACACTCCTCACATCGACACGCCCGCGCGGGTGGTCGGCGTCGATCTCGGCAAGGTCAACCGGCGTGTGAAGCGGCTCGCGCTCGCGCAGTCGCACGACATCACCGCGTCCGTGACGCGCGCGGGCGCGCGGGTCGTGCGCGGCCGCGGCCGTCTCGACGGTCAGCAGGCCCTGGACGGGTCCCGGAAGGTCGTCGTGCGGGCGGCGGACGGTTCGGAGGAGACGCTTGTCGCCGATGCCGTGCTCATCGCCACCGGTGGGCACCCCCGTGAGCTGCCCGACGCCCGGCCCGACGGGGAGCGGATCCTGAACTGGACCCAGGTGTACGACCTCGACGAGCTGCCGGAAGAGCTCATCGTGGTCGGGTCCGGCGTCACCGGCGCCGAGTTCGCCGGTGCCTATCAGGCGCTCGGGTCGCGCGTCACGCTCGTATCCAGCCGTGATCGCGTGCTGCCGGGTGAGGACCCGGACGCCGCGGCCGTGCTGGAGGACGTGTTCCGGCGGCGCGGCATGGATGTCATGGCGCGCTCCCGTGCCCAGTCGGCCAAGCGCGTGGGCGACCGGGTCGAGGTGACGCTCGCCGACGGCCGCGTCATCACCGGGTCGCACTGCCTTATGGCCGTCGGCGCCATCCCCAACAGCCATGGCATGGGTCTCGAAGACGCCGGGGTGAAGGTCAAGGACTCCGGGCACATCTGGACCGACAAGGTGTCCAGGACGACGGCGCCGGGGGTGTACGCGGCCGGTGACGTCACCGGAGTCTTCGCGCTCGCCTCCGTGGCGGCGATGCAGGGGCGTATCGCCATGTACCACTTCCTCGGCGACGCGGTGGCCCCGCTCAACCTGAAGACCGTCTCCTCGAACGTCTTCACCGACCCCGAGATCGCGACCGTCGGCTATTCGCAGGCCGACGTCGACGGCAGCGTCATCGACGCCCGGGTCGTGAAGCTGCCGCTGCTGCGCAACCCGCGCGCCAAGATGCAGGGCATCCGGGACGGCTTCGTGAAGATCTTCTGCCGGCCCGGCACCGGGATCGTCGTCGGCGGTGTCGTCGTCGCGCCGCGCGCCTCGGAACTGATCCATCCGATTTCGCTCGCGGTCGACAACAACCTGACCGTCGAACAGATCGCGAACGCCTTCACCGTGTACCCGTCCCTGTCGGGTTCGATCGCCGAGGTGGCCCGACAGCTTCACACCCGCAAGGCGGCCGGTGAGGCCTGACGGCGGTAAGTGACGCTTCGCCGGCCACCGGGAATCCGACCAATGGCTGGACCATCCGTACGGCATGGGAAGCGGGAGTAGGCGCTTATACCACTTCCTGTGCCGTCGTGCCAGCAACTTCTGTTATTCGGCGCAAACTGCGGAAAGTAGAGGGTCGTTGGGGTTACTGTCAGTTTCGTGTTCGCTGCAGAACGTCGCCAATTGATCCTCGAAATGGTGCGAGCGAACGGAGCCGTGTCGCTCCGTGAGCTCGCCCGCGTCGTCCAGACCTCCGAAGTGACCGTACGGCGGGACGTGCGCGCGCTGGAGGCAGAAGGACTCCTCGACCGCCGGCACGGCGGTGCGGTATTGCCGGGCGGGTTCACGCGGGAGTCCGGCTTTGCGCAGAAGTCACATCTCGCGACCGCCGAGAAGACGGCCATAGCCGATCTCGCCGCGAGTCTCGTCGAAGAGGGCGAGGCCATCGTGGTCGGGGCGGGAACCACCACTCAGGAGCTGGCTCGCCGGCTCGCGCGGGTGCCCGGGCTGACCGTCGTCACCAACTCCCTCCTGGTGGCTCAGGCGTTGGCCCACGCCAACCGTGTCGAGGTCGTGATGACCGGCGGCACCCTGCGCGGTTCCAACTACGCCCTGGTCGGCAGCGGGGCCGAGCAGTCCCTCCAGGGGCTGCGGGTCTCCCGGGCCTTCCTGTCGGGCAGTGGGCTGACCGCCGAGCGCGGCCTGTCCACCTCCAACATGCTGTCGGCCAGCGTCGACAGGGCGCTGGTGCAGGCGGCCTCGGAGGTCGTCGTCCTCGCCGACCACACGAAGCTCGGTACCGACACGATGTTCCAGACGGTGCCGACGGATGTGATCACGCGGTTGGTGACGGACCAGCCGCCCGCCCACGACGACCGTGCGGCCACCGAGTTGCACGCTCTGGCCGACCAGGGAGTGCAGATCGCTGTCGCCGGCTCCGGTGACGCGGGAGACGATACGTCCCCGGCGGGGCCCCAGCCGCCACGCCGGGACCTGCCGCTGCCCGGTCTCAGGCGGGGCCCGGTCCCGGGCGGGGGACCGCAGTTGCGCAGCACCTCCGCGGTTCTGGGCGAGCACCAGCCCCAGAGCGAGCGGGCGCGGGTCGCGGATCTGCGCCGACGCTGACGACCGCAGGGCGCTGACGGCGAAGACAGCTTTACGCCCCCCAGGTCACTGAGGGACGGCGGTCCGGCCTGTACGTCATCCAGTCCGCCGGAGGCTGGAGCGGCTCGCCGATGGACGGGGAAAGGGAGCGCCCGGCAGACGTGTATGCAGTCTGCCGGGCACTCCGGGTGTTCGTACTTGCGCGTCCTCAGGGTCCGTACGTACCGGGTCAGTCCTTGATCTCGCAGAGGACGGCGCCGGAGGTGACCGAGGCGCCGATGTCCGCGGACAGGCCCTTGATGGTGCCGGAACGGTGGGCGTTCAGCGGCTGCTCCATCTTCATCGCCTCCAGGACGACGACCAGGTCGCCCTCCTGGACCTGCTGGCCCTCCTCGACGGCGACCTTGACGATGGTGCCCTGCATCGGTGAGGCCAGCGTGTCACCGGAGGCCGCCGGCCCGGTCTTCTTCGCCGCCCGGCGCTTGGGCCGGGCGCCCGCCGCCAGCCCGGTGCGGGCCAGCGACATGCCCAGCGAGGACGGTAGGGAGACCTCCAGGCGTTTGCCGCCGACCTCGACGACGACTGTCTCGCGGCCCGGCTCCTCGTCCGCCTCCGTGGCCACCGGGGCGGCGAAAGGCTTGATCTCGTTGACGAACTCCGTCTCGATCCACCGGGTGTGGACCTGGAAGGGGTTGCTGGTGAACGCCGGGTCCGCGACGACCGCGCGGTGGAAGGGGATCGCGGTGGCCATGCCCTCCACGGTGAACTCCGCCAGCGCGCGGGCCGCCCGCTGCAGTGCCTGCTCCCGCGTGGCACCGGTGATGATCAGCTTCGCCAGCAGGGAGTCCCAGGCCGGGCCGATCACGCTGCCGGACTCGACCCCGGCGTCCAGGCGCACGCCCGGTCCGGACGGCGGCTCGAACGTGGTGACCGTGCCGGGAGCCGGCAGGAAGTTGCGGCCCGGGTCCTCGCCGTTGATGCGGAACTCGAGGGAATGGCCGCGCACGGCCGGGTCGTCGTAGCCGAGCGCCTCGCCGTCGGCGATGCGGAACATCTCGCGCACCAGATCGATGCCGGTGACCTCCTCGGTGACCGGATGCTCCACCTGCAGGCGGGTGTTGACCTCCAGGAACGAGATCACGCCGTCCGCGCCGACCAGGAACTCGACGGTGCCCGCGCCGACGTAGCCGGCTTCCTTGAGGATCGCCTTGGAGGCCGCGTACAGCTGCGCGTTCTGCTGGTCGGACAGGAACGGCGCCGGGGCCTCCTCGACCAGCTTCTGGTGGCGGCGCTGCAGCGAGCAGTCGCGGGTGGAGACGACCACCACGTTGCCGTGGGTGTCGGCCAGGCACTGCGTCTCCACGTGCCGCGGCTTGTCGAGGTAGCGCTCCACGAAGCACTCGCCGCGCCCGAACGCCGCCACCGCTTCGCGGACCGCGGAGTCATACAGCTCGGGGACCTCTTCGAGGGTGCGGGCGACCTTCAGGCCGCGCCCGCCGCCGCCGAACGCCGCCTTGATGGCGATGGGCAGCCCGTGCTCCTCGGCGAACGCGACGACCTCCTCGGCGCCGGAGACCGGGTCGGGGGTGCCGGCGACCAAGGGAGCGCCGGCGCGCTGCGCGATGTGCCGGGCGGCGACCTTGTCACCCAGGTCGCGGATGGCCTGCGGCGGCGGGCCGATCCAGATCAGACCCGCGTCGAGGACCGCCTGCGCGAAGTCCGCGTTCTCCGAGAGGAAGCCGTAGCCGGGGTGGATTGCGTCCGCGCCGGAGTCGGCGGCCGCCTGCAGCACCTTGCTGATGTCCAGGTAGCTGGTGGCCGGGATGTCGCCGCCCAGCGCGAACGCCTCGTCCGCGGCCCGCACATGCAGCGCGTCCCGGTCCGGCTCGGCGTACACGGCCACGCTCGCGATGCCGGCGTCTCGGCACGCCCGGGCGACACGGACAGCGATTTCGCCACGGTTGGCGATCAACACCTTGCGCACGTTGGCTCCCTCTCCTTGAAACAAGCCGATTTTAGGGACTGCCGACACGTCGTTTCGACCAGTCCCAAATGGTGAGCTTGCCCACACGGACCGTGATTCGAGGCCTGCTCGCCCGCGAAATCCCTTGTCGCACCGTCGTACGCAGGGGGCTTCCCAAGAACCCTAGTCCTCCGGTGTGGTCAAGGTCTCTGTGAGAGGGTGCCGCGCCCCACTTGGTTTCTTTGTGGAGTTCCTACGAATGGTCTAAGGAATCTTTGCTCCGGCCAGAGCCCTTGTCGGAGTGTTTCCGTCCCCAGGCTCTCAACTCCGTTCGAGTGCGGAGACCCCCATGTGGCGTTCGGGATGCTGAGGCGTTCATGGCCCGCAGGGCCCCGTTGAGGGGTGGTGGTCGGGCGACGGGTGAGGCGTCTGGTGGGCTGGGGAGCGTTCGCCTTCATGATGGTGGTGCTCGGGCTGACCGTGCTCATCTTCATGGGTACGACGGCCAGGAGGGCACCGTCTCCGACGCCGGGCCCCTCACTTCTCCCGCGGAGCCCACAACGTGGTGATGGCGACGCCCAGCCGGGCCAGCAGGCGGCGCAGCATGGGCAGTGAGATGCCGATGACGTTCCCGTGGTCCCCGTCGATGCCGTCGATGAACGGGGCCGAGCGGCCGTCGAGCGTGAACGCCCCGGCGACGTGGAGGGGTTCGCCCGTGGCGACGTACGCGGCGATCTCGGCGTCGGTCGGTTCGCCGAAGCGGACCACCGTGGAGGCGATCGCCGACGCGTACCGCCCGGTCGTCGTGTCGTAGACGCAGTGCCCGGTCTGCAGTGTGCCCGTGCGGCCGCGCATCGACTTCCAGCGCGCGGTGGCCTCCTCGGCGTCGGCGGGCTTGCCGAGCGCCTCGCCGTCCAGGTCGAGCACCGAGTCGCAGCCGATCACCAGGGCGCCCTTGACCTCGGGCTTCGCCGCTACGACGGACGCCTTGGCCTCGGCGAGCGCGAGCGCGAGCTCGGCGGGGGTGGGGGCGGACACGGCGTCCTCGTCGACCCCGCTGACGATGACCTCGGGGACGAGGCCGGCCTGCCGCAGCAGTCCGAGCCGGGCGGGGGACTGGGAGGCGAGGACGAGTCGACGGCGCTGATCAGTCATGCGGAAAGAGTAGCGACGCGGCGGGAGGCGCAGCGGGCCGGCCGGTCAGGATCACACGACACGGTCGCGGATCACCTGACCCCGAGCACGATCATCGCAAACACCATGGCCAACGCCATGAGAACGCCCAGCCGCCGCAACATGACCTGCATGTCGCGCAGTTCCTTCGGCGGCTCGTTCTCCGGGTCGGACCACAGCATGTCCACGAGCGTGACTCCGTGACCGGAGGGGCGCCTGAGTATCCGTACTTATCTTGAGGCAGAGGGGGTGATCTAACCGGGCCAGTACGTGCGCCCCCACGCCCTGGGCCCGGGGGCGGGCAGGTGGCTCATGGCCACCCGCGCCGGGTCCGCCCACGCGTCCCGCTCCCTGGGCGCGCCGGACGGGGCGGTGGCCACCGCCGCGGCGCGTGCCTGGACCACCGCCAGTGCGGCGGCCAGCTCCTCCGGGGTCGGATTTCCCCGTACGACCTTGATCATGATCACTCCCAACTGACGTCCACAGGGGGATTTCCGGCGTCCTACAGGGGGATGTTGCCGTGCTTCTTCGGAGGCAGGGACTCCCGCTTCGTGCGCAGCTGACGCAGGCCGCGTACGAGGTGGGAGCGGGTGTCGGCCGGCATGATCACGCCGTCGATGTAGCCGCGCTCGGCGGCGGCGTAGGGGTTGAGGAGCCTGTCCTCGTACTCCTGGATCAGGTGCGCGCGTACCTGATCGCGCTCCTCCTCGGATGCGGCGGCGATGGTGCGGCGGTGCAGGATGTTCACCGCGCCCTGCGCGCCCATCACGGCGATCTGGGCCGTCGGCCAGGCGAGGTTGAGGTCGGCGCCCAGGTGCTTGGAGCCCATGACGTCGTAGGCGCCGCCGAACGCCTTGCGGGTGATGACGGTGATCAGCGGGACCGTCGCCTCCGCGTACGCGTAGATCAGCTTGGCGCCGCGGCGGATGATGCCGTCGTGCTCCTGGTCCACGCCCGGCAGGAAGCCCGGCACGTCGACGAAGGTGATGACCGGGACGTTGAAGGCGTCGCAGGTGCGCACGAAGCGTGCCGCCTTCTCGCTCGCCTTGATGTCCAGGCAGCCCGCGAACTGCATCGGCTGGTTGGCGACGATGCCGACCGGGTGGCCCTCGACCCGGCCGAAGCCGGTGACGATGTTCGGCGCGAACAGCGGCTGCGTCTCGAAGAACTCGGCGTCGTCCAGGATGTGCTCGATGATCGTGTGCATGTCGTACGGCTGGTTCGCGCTGTCCGGAACCAGTGTGTCCAGCTCACGGTCCTCGTCCGTGAGCGCCAGGTCCGCCTCCTCGGGGAAGGCGGGCGGCTCGCTGAGGTTGTTCGACGGGAGGTACGACAGCAGCGACTTGACGTACTCGATCGCGTCCTTCTCGTCGCCCGCCATGTGATGGGCCACGCCGGAGGCGGAGTTGTGGGTGCGGGCGCCGCCGAGCTCCTCGAAGCCGACGTCCTCCCCCGTCACCGTCTTGATCACGTCCGGGCCGGTGATGAACATATGCGAGGTCTGGTCGACCATCACCGTGAAGTCGGTGATGGCGGGGGAGTACACCGCGCCGCCCGCGCACGGGCCGACGACCAGCGAGATCTGCGGGATGACCCCGGAGGCGTGGGTGTTGCGGCGGAAGATCTCGCCGTACATGCCCAGCGCCGAGACGCCCTCCTGGATGCGGGCGCCGCCCGAGTCGTTGATCCCGACGACCGGGCAGCCGGTCTTCAGGGCGAAGTCCATCACCTTCATGATCTTCTGGCCGAAGACCTCGCCGAGAGCACCGCCGAAGACGGTGAAGTCCTGAGAGAAGACGGCCACCGGGCGGCCGTCGACCATGCCGTAACCAGTGACGACACCGTCGCCGTACGGGCGGTTCTGCTCCAGGCCGAAGTCGGTCGAGCGGTGCCGCGCGAACTCGTCCAGCTCGACGAAGGAGCCCTCGTCCATGAGCAGCTCGATCCGCTCGCGGGCCGTCAACTTTCCCTTGGCGTGCTGCTTTTCGACGGCGCGGGCCGAGCCGGCGTGCGTCGCCTGCTCGATACGGCGCCGCAGATCCGCGAGCTTGCCCGCCGTGGTGTGGATGTCGATCTCGTGCGGCTGTTCCGGCTCGGACATGGGGATACGGCTCCCTGCCTGCTCAAAAAGGGATGTGAGGGACGTACGGAGGGCTGCTGAGGGCTGGACGTCTGGACTGGTTTTCGTGCGGTACTGATGACACCTTGCTACTGACTCGTAGGGTAGTGCTGTGCCTGGCGATCAGCAGTGCGGCGTCTACCACACCTAGGGTGGGTTGCATGACGCCGCGAGATGACTCAGACCGGAACTACGGTGGCGACGGCGGGCGGGGCGACGGCGGGCGGGGCGACAGCCGCTGGGCCGACCTGGAACGTCCACCGCTCCACGGCGCCGCCCTGCGCCGCGCCCTCGTACGGGACGGAGGGCTCTGGTGCGATGTCGAGGTGGTGCCCCGTACCGGATCGACCAACTCCGACCTCGTCGCCCTCGCCCGTGACGGCAAGGCCCAGGAGGGCGCCGTCCTCGTGGCCGAGGAGCAGAACGCCGGGCGGGGCCGCCTGGACCGCCAGTGGACGGCCCCGGCTCGCTCCGGCCTCTTCTTCTCCGTCCTGCTGAAGCCCTCCGAGGTCCCCGTCTCGCGCTGGGGCTGGCTGCCGCTGCTCGCCGGGGTCGCCGTGGCCACCGCGCTGTCCCGCACGGCCGGCGTGGATACGGCACTCAAGTGGCCCAACGACCTGCTCATCACCGTGGGCGACGAGGAGCGCAAGACCGGTGGCATCCTCGCCGAGCGTGCCGGCAGCGACGGCGTCGTGATCGGTGTCGGCCTCAACGTCACGCTCCGCGAGGACGAGCTGCCCATGCCCGCGGCGGGTTCACTCGCGCTCGCCGGGGCCCCAGTCACCGACCGTGACCCGCTGCTGCGGGCGGTGCTGCGCTCGCTGGAGCGCTGGTACGTCGACTGGCGTGCCACCGGGGGCGATCCCGCCGCCTGTGGGCTCCAGGAGACGTACGCCGCCGGGTGCTCAACGCTCGGACGCACGGTGCGGGCGGACCTGCCCGGGGGGAACTCGATCGAGGGGGAGGCGGTCGCGGTGGACGGGGACGGGCGACTGATCCTGGCCACCGCCAAGGGCGTGCAGGAGCCGGTTGGAGCCGGGGACATCGTGCATCTGCGGGCGGCGGGCGAGGCGTGAGCCGCCCCATTGGCGTCTGCGGGTGCGACGTGAGCTGTTTGCTTGGCGTCCGCGGGTGAGGAGTACGCCGTCTCAGCGGCGTTCCGCGGTGAGGAGTGAGCGGCGCGACTGTCGGGGTACCCGGGCCGGGGCTGTGCAGGCGGGGCGTCGGCTCCTGCTGTGCGGGAGGTGCGGGCTGTGCGGTCGGGTGGTCTGGTGGTCGGCTCGCTCCTGTTGATACGCGGGCGCGACTGTGCCGTATGTCTCTGCAGTGGCCGGTGGTGGCCGCGGCCCGCCTCGGGAGTGAGCCACAGCACACCTGCCGTAGAGTTGAGGCCGGTCGAAAGTGACCGTGGCAGATCGGAAGGGCAGCAGGCGTGACCGTCGACGACACGGGCTCCGGCACGGGTGCACACCCAGCCTCCGACGGTGATCCGGAGCGTACCGCTGGGTCTGTCGCCGACACGTCGGCCGCGCGGGTCGACCGGGCCGCGACCTACGACCCGGTGGACGCGCACGGGGGCGACTCCGACGAAGATCCGCTCGCCCTGCGCCTCGAGCAGCTCATCCTCGGTGCCGAGCGGCGCTACACCCCCTTCCAGGCGGCCCGCAGTGCAGGTGTCTCCATGGATCTGGGGGCCCGCTTCTGGCGGGCCATGGGCTTCGCCGACATCGGCCAGGCCAAGGCGCTCACGGAGGCGGACGTACTGGCGCTGCGGCGGCTGGCCGGTCTGGTGGAGGCGGGGCTGCTCAGCGAGGCCATGGCGATCCAGGTCGCCCGTTCCACCGGCCAGAC
>CAMLJW010000151.1 GCA_946480485.1 uncultured Streptomyces sp.
GTTCCAGACAATTTTAGTTGCCCTTGCGAGTCAAGGAATTCAGGACAGTTGTACTCCTTGGCGTACTCCGCTGCGTCCCCCGTCCACGTAATGCCGTCAGGAGTCGTAACCGACTTGAATCTCCCGCCATTCGAAACATACTTGTTTCCTGCTTCCGTCTTCCAGTCGTGATCCCAGGAGACATCCTTGGGCGGAGCAGGTTTAGGCGCGTCGCCATCCGGCCAGAAAGCGTCCGTAGTAAGATGAATGATATCCTTCACAACGGTCACCGTGACGGTCTTGGCAGCGCCCTGCGGATCAAGGGCTACATCAATCACCGTGTCAGCGACTGTATTTGCCTGTTCCTGGAATTTACTCTTCCATTCACCCGCATTTTCTTTTTTGTCATGCACCATTTGCTGGTACACGTTATTTGCTTCTTGGCTGAAGAATCCCTCGATGACCCCGCTGGCGTGGGTAGCCACCGGATTGTCTGGGTTATTTCTCGAATAATCATCGGCTTGCTGCGTCGCATACACGAGAAGTTTGGCCCCTGCGTCCGCGTTCTGCATTGCCTCGCCGGTGAACGCCGCCCATTCCTTCGAACTGACAGTGACGTGCCCCTTGCCCAGGTCTGTGAATGCGGGATCGGTCAATGAGGCTTGAAGGTCCGGGAAATAGTGGGCGATGTCCTTGGCGAAGACAGCCTGGACCTCTGAATGGGTGTGTTCCCCGTCGTGGTTGGCGTAGTACTGAATCAGCTTCTTGGTGTTGTCCGCAGCTACGTTTTCGTCCGCGCCCATGCCGTTCAGTGTCCCCGCCGCGACAACTCCGGCGAACGCTTTCGCCTGGAAGTCCGGCAGTCCGCCGTGGTGGTCGGAATCGTCCTTCATCCAGCCCGGAATGACGTCCATGTTGTCGTGCAGGAATTTGGTGGAGGCCGCAGGATCGTTCCCCATGGCCTCCCAGACCTTCTCGCCGTACAGGTAGTTGCCTGGTGCCAGGCACTGCTTGCCGAGGTTGGCCACGACGTCCGTCGGGAAGTCGGCGTAGGCGAGGAGTCCGGACAGGTGCTGGAGGTCCTCGTTCCCCTGGTCGTCCTTGAACGTCGTTCCGTTGCGCATGGCGGTGGCGACCGCTGTCGCCAGAATGCGTGTGCCGGCTTCCGGGTTCTCGGGGTTGTACATCATCGGGCCGTCCTGCAGCCGGAGGAGCGCCGTGTCGCCCAGCTCGTCCATCGCGGCCTTGCAGTAGTCCGGGTCGGTCTGGTTGGCCTCGAGTCTCTTCATGTACTCGTCGAGGTCCATATCCCCGTCCTTGTAGGCCTTCGCGTCCTTCTTCGCGGCCTTCTCGGCTTCGGACTGGGTCTTGAACCTGCCGATGTCACCGGCGCCGGCGGAGACCATGCCGCCGCCGAGACCGATCTCCTTGTCCCGCTTCTCCTCGTCCATGGCCAGGCTGTGCCGACGGCGGAGCATGGGGAGTTGATCGTGCGCCCAGCTGAGGTGCTTGGTCATCTTCGTCAGGCGCGAGGTGTCCATCTGAAGTCGACGCGCGTGACTCATCCAGCTGTTGACGCGCGGCTGGGCCGCTGCACCACCATCGCCGGTATGGGTGTTGACCACCTTGATCAAATTACCGAGTCTGTCCGGGTTGATACCGCGGAAGTCTCCCCCGCCGTCGTCCGGGCGCATGTACGTCCCCATCAGTGTTCAGGCATGTGAAGTTGAGTGGTACCGCACTCAGCAACAGAGCGCGATTTCAGGCGTACGGACACTATCTGCCATGCACATGCTTTCGCCAGTGCCAACGGTTTTGTCGTCTGCCACCGGAGCAGGTCACGTCCGCTGAGGTGGTGTCAGTCCTGTTGCCAGATCCCGCGGGGGAAAACGGTCAAGGCAAGCGGGTTATGCGGGGCGGTGTCGAAGTGTTCGGCGGCCTTGGGGACTTGGCCTCCAGAGCATCCCGGAGGTGCCGCACCTGGGCCAGGCCTTCACCGAGTCCGCATCGGGCCGCTCGAAGACGGTCCGCAGCGGGGTTGGCACGCCTGGCTGGACCGACTTGGGGACCCGACTCAGCAGGGTCCTCGCGAGCGAAGCCGTAAAGAATCGAGGTTTTGCTTTTCGTGTTCTGTCTCTTTGCCTTGGTAAGGCGGTCCCAGAGGAGACCTTTCCCAACTCTTTGCAGATTCACGATGTCGCTACGCATCTGAACGAGCGGCAACGGCGTCTGGCCCTGGCTACCGAGGTCCGGCTGATCAGTGAGCATCTGCTGGCCCTGCTCCTGATGTTGAAGTCGTACCGGCGTATGGGGTGTTTCCCGGCGCTGGAGGACGTCCCGGAGATGGTGGTGGCTTCGTACGGCGGGCTGTGGAGCTGCCGGAGGGCACGCTGCCGGTGTACCGGGCGGAGAGGAACGGCCAAGCATCACCGTGGCCTGGTCCGCAAGCGGGTCGGCGTGACGTACGACCAGGCCAAGGCCAGGGGGATCGTCGAGCAGTCGATTCGCAAGGAGGCGGAGGCGAAGAACCGTCCGGCGGATCTGATCAACATCGCGCTGGAGAAGGTGGTGGAGGCCGGGCTGGAGCTGCCGGGGTTCTCCACCTTTGACAAGATGGCCTCGAAGATCCGCACTGAGGTGAACGCCTCGATCCGCGCAGGCATCCACGACCGCATGAGCGCTGCTCAGCGGGCGGGGCTCATGCGGCTGCTGGAGGAGCGCGACAGCGACGGGACGACGCTGTTCAACCGTCTGAAGAAGCCCGCCAAAGGCCCGACGTGGTCGCATTTCAAGAACCTGACCAAGCGCCTGGAATGGCTGGACGGTCTCGGCGACACCGATGTGTGGATGGATGGAGTCGCTGCAGGGAAGATCACCGACTTCGCCGGGAAGCAGACGCGGTGGATGCCTCGGATCTGCGGGGAAATCGACCCGGAGGACCTGGCAGCACATCTCGCCGTACCTGACCGAGCACATCAACCGGTTCGGCGAGTACAGCACTCACGAGCTCGGCATCCAGCCCGAGGCGTACGACCCGAAGCTCGACGTCGACTTCACCCCGCTTCGCGAGCAGGACCTGACCGCCGCCGGCCTCGACCAGGCTGCCTGAACCGTGAGGCGCCTAGCTGGTGACGCCCCTTCAGGGGGCCGGGCCGGTATACGCCAGAATCCTGCCGCTAGGGTCAGCCTCCAACACCGTGGCCTGGGCAGGTGATCCGATAGCGCTGCCGTGGGAACGGGGTTTTTGACGGTTCTTGTGAGCCATCGCCGCATTTCAGAAGGACATCCGCGCTGTTCTGGCAGCGGTAAACCCCGGCCCGACCGGGCTCGACGATCACTAAAGTCCAGTCTCATGACGACGATTACAACGCGCACGGTCGAGTACCCGGCCGACGGTCTGACGATGATCGGGCACCTCGCGCTCCCGGCCGGTGTCGACCGCCGGCCCGCGGTGCTGCTCGGGCCAGAGGGCATGGGGCTCAGCGACGTCGAGCGCCGCCGGGCCGATGCTCTCGCCGAGCTGGGATATGTAGCGCTGGCCTTCGACCTTCACGGCGGGCGCTATTTGGGTGACCCCGAGGAGATGCTGGCCCGTTGCATGCCGCTGCTCGCCAACCCCGACCGGATGCGGGGCATCGGTCATGCGGCGCTCGACGTGTTGCGCGCCGAACCGCGGACCGACCCCGACCGGATCGCCGCCGTCGGCTACGGCACCGGGGGCGCCGTCGGGCTGGAACTCGGGCGCGACGGCGTCAACCTGCGCGCGATCGGGACAGTCAACGCGCTGACCACGGGCCGACCGGGCGAGGCGGCGCGCATTCGCTGCCCGGTGTGGGCCGGGGTCGGGTCGGAAGACCCGATCATGCCGCCCGCGCAACGGGGCGCGTTCACCGCCGAGATGCAGGCCGCGGGCGTCGACTGGCGCCTCGTGGTCTACGGCGGCGCCTTGCACGCTTTTCACCACCCGCCGGTCGACCACCCCGTGGTCCCCGGCGTCGGCTACCACCCACGGCACGCGCAGCGAGCCTGGCGCGACGTCGTCGACCTGCTCTCCGAGTGCCTGCCCGTGACGGAGGATCTGGTCAGTCCAAGCTCGGCCACCCGCTGACCAGCGCTTACCGGTCACTACGGCACATTTCTGGCGTGTTCCGGTCCCGTCCCTTCCTTCAACGCCGCTGGACGCCGACGACGCGCTCTCTGCCCAAGATCGGGGCCTCCACGCAACAGGGTGGCGATCCAGTACCACACCGCCCGCTTCCGCCTCGTGCCCCAACTCGCCAAGGCCCTGAGCGTGCCGACTCCCGCCGTACGCAAGCCGGGCTCGGCGTGGACCTACCCCGGCCCGTGCGCGCCGGCGCCGAACCGGTCGGACACGTCCGCCTCGGCTACGCCCGCGGGCGTGGGCTTTGGGACACAACGGCCTACGGCAACGCCTCACCCGCTCTCCGCATCCGGAGACCTGGGCGGGCTGTGACTGCGTTGTGGCCAACCAAGCGGTGTTCGAGGCGACCACCGTGGGTGATCCGGGGGCAGCGCAGTCGTCTATTCGGCTTCCGCCTTCCGTGCCACCTCCTCGATCGCGGCCAGCGACCTGCGTACCTGGTGACGGTCCGTCGTGTACCAGAAGTCGGGCAGTGACGCCTTCAGATAGCTGCCATAACGGGCTGTGGCCAGGCGCTGGTCCAGTACGGCGACCACACCGCGATCCCCCGTCGCGCGTACGAGGCGGCCAGCGCCCTGGGCCATGAGCAGGGCCGCGTGCGTGGCGGCGACCGCCATGAAGCCGTTGCCCCCAGCGTCCTCGACCGCCTTCTGACGGGCGCTCATCAGCGGGTCGTCGGGGCGGGGGAACGGAATCTTGTCCATGACGACCAGCTGGCAACTTGGTCCCGGGACATCGACGCCCTGCCAGAGCGAGAGCGTGCCGAAGAGGCAGGTCCTCGGGTCCGCGGCGAAGTTCTTGATCAGCTCACCCAGCGTCTCCTCACCCTGGAGGAGGATCGGGAACTCAGGGATGCGGGAGCGCAGTTCTTCGGCCGCCAGCTGCGCGGCCCGCATGGACGAGAAGAGGCCGAGCGTCCGGCCGCCCGCCGCCTGGATCAGCTCCGTGAGCTCGTCCAGCATGTCCGCGCGGTCCCCGTCCCGCGCCGGACGGGACAGGTGCCTGGCGACGTACAGGATGCCCTGCCTCGGGTAGTCGAAGGGCGAGCCGACGTCGACGCCCTTCCACTGCGGGAGGTCGTCGCCCTCCGTGCCCTCGGGTGCGAGCCCCAGCGACGCCCCCACTCCGTTGAAGTCACCGCCGAGCTTCAGCGTCGCCGAGGTCAGGACCACCGAACGGTCCGCGAAGAGCTTTTCCCGGAGCAGGCCCGACACGGACATGGGCGCGACCCTCAGCAAGGCGCCGAAACGGTCGTGTCGCTCGTACCAGACGACGTCCCACTCGGAGCCGTTCGTGATGCGCTCGGCCACGTCGTGGATCGTTTCGACGGAGGCGAGCGCCTGCTTGCGCACCGCGTCCTCGTCACCGACGGACTTGTCACGTGTCGCCCCGATAGCCGAGATCACCGTACGGGCGGCGTCACGCAGCGCCATCAGCGCGTATCCAAGGTCCTCGGGGAGCTCCTCCAAGCGGCCCGGCAGGGCCAGCTCCATCAGGCGCTCGAAGCCCTCGGCGGCCGTCTGGAGCTGGTCGGCCGCCTTCTCGTTGACGAGCTTCGCGGCGCGGCGCACGGCTCGGTTGACCTGGCCCGGGGTGAGCTCGCCGGTGGCGACCCCGGTGACCCGGGAGACCAGCTCATGGGCCTCGTCAACGATCAGCACCTCATGCTGTGGCAGTACCGGGGCGCCCTCGATGGCGTCGATCGCCAGAAGGGCGTGATTGGTGACGACGACCTCCGCGAGCTTCGCGCGCTCGCGGGCCGTCTCGGCGAAGCACTCGGCGCCATAGGCGCACTTCGAGGCACCCAGGCACTCCCTCGAGGACACGGAGACCTGTGACCAGGCCCGGTCGGAGACGCCGGGGGTGAGGTCGTCGCGGTCACCGGTCTCGGTGTCGCCCGCCCAGTCCCGCAGCCGCAGCAGGTCCTGGCCCAGCTTGCTGGTGGGGGCGGCCGCCTCGAACTGGTCGAAGAGGCCCTCTTCTTCGTCCTGCGGCATGCCTTCATGGAGGCGGTGCAGGCACAGGTAGTTCGACCGGCCCTTGAGCATCGCGAACTCGGGACGCCGGCGCAGCAGCGGATGCAGCGCCTCGACCGTACGCGGAAGGTCCCGCTCCACGAGCTGCCGCTGGAGCGCCAGCGTGGCCGTCGCCACGATCACCCTCCCCCGACCCTCGGCCGAGGAGACCCCCATCCCGTGCGCTATGGCGGGCACCAGATAGCCGAGCGACTTTCCGGTGCCGGTGCCGGCCTGGACCAGCAGATGGGAGCCGTCGTCGATGGCCTCCGCGACGGCTTCGGCCATGGTCACCTGGCCAGGGCGCTCCGTACCGCCGACGGCTGTGACGGCGGCATGCAGGAGTTCGGGAAGTGAGGGCTCTGTCATAGCGCGACCACCCTACGGTGCGGCACTGACAACCGGGCGATCAATGCCAGGCCGGGAGTAGCCGCCCCGGCCTTCGCCGTCGGCTCGGCCGCAGGATTTCCTGCCTTACAGCAGATCGCGCAGGGTCCGGTCACGGACCATGAGGGCGGCCCGTTTGCCGGGCAGGTCGACTTCGTCGGAGTAACGGAAGCCGGCGCTCAGGAAGGCGGACACCGAAGGGGTGTTGCGGAGATCGGGTTCCGCGATGACGCGCGCGCAGGAGAGGCGACGGGCGAGGACGAGGTCAGAAACAGCTCTGAGCAGGGTTGAACCGACTCCCCGCCCGCGGTTGGCGACATCTCCGACGAGCAGGTGGACTCCGGTGTCGTTGAGGCGAGCGGGGTAGTGGCGAGCCAAGAGGTCCAGGTCCGCGCGATAGAGCTCCCAGTAGCTCATCGGCGTGCCGTCCAGCACTCCGAGGCACGGGACACTGCGTCCGTCCCCGTCGAGCTGGGCGCTCAGATGGTGCTCGGCCACCGTCTCGGGTCCCGCCAGCTCCCAGAACGCCGCGACGGCGGGGTCGTTCATCCAGCGGCTGATGAGCGGGAGGTCGCGGTCGATGCGTACGGGGACGAGGTGGAAGACGCCCACGGAGGTGGCGATCGGCCCCCAGTCGCCGACGCGGTCGAGCAGGTCGTCACCTGCCGGGGTGACGGGGTCGGGCTTCGCCGTGCCCCGCTTTTCGCCCCGTTCTGCCACCCCCCCGGATCCCCGAGCCGCTTCGGCCTCCTCGGCGGAGAGCGCGATGAGTTCGTCCGGCAGTCGCAGGTCGAGGGTTTCCTCGCTGTCCGTGCCGTGGCCCGGGCCGCTGCCGAGGGACGTGATGGGGGCGGTACCGGCGCCGGTGCTCGCATCGATGGGAGGCACGGCGACGCTCCTCTCAGGGGACGGGGTACGTCATGTTCCTCAGGAATGAAGGGGGTTGGCGATGGTGACGTAGACGGACTGGGTGTCGACCGGTCCGATGAGTTCGTCGAGTCCGTGCAGCCGGGTCAGCAGGTTTGCCTTGCAGCGCAGTACGGGCGAGTCGAGCAGATGGGCGGGCAGGGGCGTACTCAGCCGGGCCGGGCCGGAGGCCACGTGGGCAAGGAAGCGGCGGAAGGCGGCGAGCAACAGCCGTTCGTCGGCGAGGTGCTGGGAGCCGAAAGCACCGATGAGGCCGAGCACGTTGTTGATGGCGACGTAGTAGGCGAAGCGTTCGTCGGTGACCTCGTCGGAGACGAAGGTGTCGCTGCGCTCGCCGATGCCGGGGAGCCGCTTGTCCAGTTCCGCGCGCCGGGACTCGCGGAAGTAGTAGCCCTGGTTGTCGCGGTAGCGGCCTCCCACGGGCCAGCCTTGAGAGTCCAGCAGGAGCAGGGTGTTCTGCTGGTGCGCCTCCAGTGCGATGCCGGCCTCGCTGTCCAGCCAGAGGACGGGGCGAATCACCTGTTCCAGATAGCGGAGGAACCACTCGGCGGCGACGGCGCCACGCGGTCGGCCGGTGCGTCCGGCCAGACGTGTGACGATCTCGGCAAGCCGGGACCACGGCATCGTGGGCCTGCCCGGCTCTGGGCGGGACTGCCCGCCGGCCCGGGCCCGGAGCCTGGGTGAGACGAGTCCGGCGATGCAGGAGACGTCGTCCGCCGACGTGAACGGGTTGTGGCGGATCACCACGTCGAGCCCGGGCAGGGGGCTGCCGTCCGGGTCGTTGACGGCGATCCAGGCCGGGTCGCGGACGATGTCGAAGCCGGGGTGGGCGGCCTGCCATAGTTCTGCGAGGCCGCTGCGCAGCAGGCGGTGGACTTCGACGCCGCGGTGGAGTTCCTTACGGAGGTTCTCCCGGCGGGAGTTGGTGATGGGCAGGCCCAGCGACAGCTTCAGCATGGCGGGCGCGCCGGAGCGGTAGAGCGTGCGTACGGAAGAGGTGGGGTACCACGGGGAGCCATGAGGTCCGAGGTCCCGGAGCAGGCCGGCGTCCAGCAGTTTCGCCGTCTCGGGGCGGTGGCGGACCTCGCGGATCTGCCAGGGGTGCATGGGCAGTGCGGTGTACCCGCCGGGCAGCGGCAGCCCGGCGCCGGCGAGCCGGGTGGTGAGCCGCTCGGCAGGCACGGGGCGGCCGCGATCGGTCCAGGCCGAGTCAGTGGCGAGTACGGAGGGGGCGACGGCCATCCAGTGCAAAGGAAAGGAGCCGCGCGACTCGGGTGAGTAGAGCCGGGTCTCGGCCTCGGAGAGTCCCTCGCGGCTCTTCGGGGTGGGATGCAGCGGGTGACCGAGCAAGAGCGACTGCTCGGCGGCCAGGAAGAGGTCAGGTCCGTCGGCGGGGTGCTTCCTGCGGTCGCCGATGAACACGACGGTTCGCCGGACGGAGTCGGCTACTCGGCCCACAAGGTCCCCGCTGTCGGGAGAGCGGGGTTGGCGGGTCGGGGGTGCTGCGCGGTCCGAGGTGGCGTGCGCTCTGGGAGCGGCGGTCCCCGCCTGCGCCCCGACCTCCTTGTCGCCCGTCTGCATCTCTCGTCCGAGGAGCGCCGCCAGCGTGACCGCGTCTGTGGGGGGTGACTCGTTCGCGGCGTCGGCGAGGTAGGGAAGGCCGAAGCGGTGCCAGCCTGCCGGGGACCAGTAGTACACCGGGACGACGAGGGCGGTGCCGCTGGCAGGGAGGGGGATGCGGAGCGTGCCGTCGGCGGGGGCGGCGAGGTCGTTCTCCCGCGCCCAGCAGCGCAGCAGGCTCTCGACAGCTGCGGCCTGGGCTGCGGTGTGCGGGTCGGGATGCTCCAGCAGGTCGGCGGTGGCACCGCGCAGCCGTGAGGAGTCCCCGGGCCCTCCCGCCTGCCTGGGGACCGATTCGGTCCCCAGGCCGAGCGGGGCCTTGACCTGCGTGCCGCACGTTCCTCGCTCGGCGAAGTGAGGGCGGCCGTCGGGGGCGGGGGTGACGTTCAAGAGAGTTCCCTGTGAGGTGGTTCAGGCTCGGTGGTTCAGGCTCGGTTCAGGCTCGCCGCCCTCGGGGGCCGGTAGCCGCCGCCGCGACAGTCGCCACCGCGTCCGCCAGCCGGTCGAGCACCGCGTTCGCCTGCTCATCGGTGATCGTCAGAGGCGGAAGCAGCCGCACCACGCTGGAGTGGCGTCCGCCGCGTTCCACGATCAGGCCGCGGCGCAGGCACTCCCGCTGAACGGCGGCCGCCAGGTCGCGGGCGACGGGGCGCGGCCCCCCGGAGGGGCCGCCGGTGCCTGGCCGGGGTGGCTCCTCGGGGTCGACGACCTCGACGCCGATCATCAGCCCTCGGCCTCGTACATCGCCGATGCAGGGGAAGTCGCAGGACAGGCCCCGCAGTTGGGTCAGCATGCGTGCGCCCAGGAGGTCGGCTCGTTCGGCGAGATGGTTCTCACGGACGTACGCGAGGGTCGCCGTGCCGGCGGCCATGGCGAGCTGGTTGCCGCGGAACGTGCCGGCGTGGGCGCCGGGTTCCCACACGTCGAGGTCGTCGCGGTAGACCACCACGGCCAGGGGCAGGCTGCCACCGATGGCCTTGGACAGGACCATCACGTCGGGCGTGATGCCGCTGTGTTCCACGGCCCAGAAGGTGCCGGTCCGCCCGACCCCCGTCTGAGCCTCATCGACGATCAGGGGGATGGACCGGGCGGACGTGATCTTTCGCATCCTGCGCATCCAGTCGTCGCGCGCCGGAATCACGCCGCCCTCGCCCTGCACCGGCTCCAGGATCATTCCGGCGGGTCTGGGCGCCCCTGACTCGGTGTCATCGAGGAGGGACTCCGTCCAGCAAGCAGCCAGTTCGGCTCCGCGCTCGCCACCGACGCCGAACGGGCACCGGTAGTCCTGCGGAAAGGGCAGGTGTACGACACGCATGTCCGAAGCGCCCCCGGATGCTTCGAGCGTCCCCGCGGTCGTCTGGTGGTACGCGCCGGCGAACGCGACCAGCCCAGTGCGCCCGGTCGCGGCGCGCACCAGCTTCAGCGCCGCCTCGACCGCGTCCGTGCCCGCGGGCCCGCAGAACTGCACGCGCGCGTGCTCGGCGAGTCCGGCCGGCAGCGTACGGAACAGCTCGGTGGTGAAGGCGTCCTTGACGGGCGTGGCCAGGTCCAGGACATGCAGCGGCGCCCCCGAGTCGAGCACCTTCCTGATCGCTTCCAGCACCACCGGGTGGTTGTGCCCGAGGGCCAACGTCCCGGCGCCCGAGAGGCAGTCGAGATAGCGGCACCCGTCAGCGCCCTCGATCGTGAGCCCACGCGCCCGCACGGGCACGATCGGCAGCGCACGCGCATAGGTGCGGGCCGCGGACTCGCGCACCGACTGCCGCCGCAGAATCCCTTCG
>CAMLJW010000152.1 GCA_946480485.1 uncultured Streptomyces sp.
GGTACGTGACGGAGAAGTACGGCGCCGACAAGGTCGCCATGATCGGCACGTACGGCAAGATCAAGGCGAAGAACGCGATCAAGGACTCCGCGCGCGTGCTGGGCTACCCGTACGCGATGGGCGACCGGCTCACCAAGGCCATGCCCGCCGACGTCCTCGGCAAGGGCATCGACCTGAACGGCATCACCGACCCCTCCCACCCGCGGTACGGCGAGGCGGGCGAGATCAGGGGGATGTACGAGAACGAGCCGGACGTGCAGAAGGTCATCGACACCGCCAAGGGCGTCGAGGGCCTGGTCCGGCAGATGGGTGTGCACGCGGCCGGCGTGATCATGTCCAGCGAGACCATCACCGACCACGTCCCGGTCTGGGTCAGGCACACCGACGGCGTGACCATCACGCAGTGGGACTACCCGAGTTGCGAGTCGCTCGGCCTGCTGAAGATGGACTTCCTGGGCCTGCGCAACCTGACGATCATGGACGACGCCGTCAAGATGGTGAAGTTCAACAAGGGCCTCGACATCGACCTGTTGAGCCTTCCGCTCGACGACCCGACGACCTTCGAACTGCTCCAGCGCGGCGACACCCTGGGCGTCTTCCAGTTCGACGGTGGCCCCATGCGCTCGCTGCTGCGCCTGATGAAGCCGGACAACTTCGAGGACATCTCCGCCGTCTCGGCCCTCTACCGTCCCGGCCCGATGGGCATGGACTCGCACACCAACTACGCGCTGCGCAAGAACGGCATCCAGGAGATCACGCCGATCCACAAGGAGCTCGAAGAGCCCCTCGAGGAGGTCCTGGCGGTCACCTACGGTCTGATCGTCTACCAGGAGCAGGTGCAGAAGGCCGCCCAGATCATCGCCGGCTACTCGCTCGGCGAGGCCGACATCCTCCGCCGCGTGATGGGCAAGAAGAAGCCCGAGGAGCTGGCGAAGAACTTCACCATCTTCCAGGCAGGCGCCCGCAAGAACGGCTACAGCGACGAGGCGGTCCAGGCCCTCTGGGACGTGCTGGTCCCGTTCGCCGGCTACGCCTTCAACAAGGCACACTCGGCCGCGTACGGACTCGTGTCGTACTGGACGGCGTATCTGAAGGCGAACCACCCGGCCGAGTACATGGCCGCGCTGCTCACCTCGGTCAAGGACGACAAGGACAAGTCGGCCGTTTACCTCAACGAGTGCCGCCGTATGGGCATCAAGGTGCTGCCGCCGGACGTCAACGAGTCGATGTCCAACTTCGCCGCCCAGGGTGACGACGTGATCCTCTTCGGACTGTCCGCGGTGCGAAACGTCGGCACCAACGTCGTCGAGGCGATCATCCGCTGCCGCAAGGCCAAGGGAAAGTACGCCTCCTTCCCCGACTACCTCGACAAGGTCGAAGCGGTCGTCTGCAACAAGCGGACCACCGAATCGCTCATCAAGGCCGGCGCGTTCGACACGATGGGCCACACCCGCAAGGGACTGACGGCCCAGTACGAACCGATGATCGACAACGTGGTCCAGGTCAAACGCAAGGAGGCCGAGGGCCAGTTCGACCTCTTCGGGGGCATGGGCGACGAGGCCGCCGACGAACCAGGCTTCGGCCTCGACGTCATCTTCACCGACGACGAATGGGACAAGACCTACCTGCTCGCCCAGGAACGCGAGATGCTCGGCCTGTACGTCTCCGACCACCCCCTCTTCGGCCTGGAACACGTCCTGTCCGACAAGGCCGACGTGGGTATCGCCCAGCTCACCGGCGGTGACTTCGGCGACGGCGCGGTCGTCACCATCGGCGGCATCATCTCCGGCCTGCAACGCAAGATGACCAAACAGGGCAACGCCTGGGCGATCGCCACCGTCGAGGACCTCGCCGGCTCCATCGAGTGCATGTTCTTCCCCGCCACCTACCAGCTGGTGTCCACCCAACTCGTCGAGGACGCCGTCGTGTTCGTCAAGGGACGCCTCGACAAACGCGAGGACGTGCCGCGGCTTGTCTCCATGGAACTGCAGGTACCGGATCTGTCGAACGCGGGCACCAACGCGCCCGTGATTCTCACGATTCCGGCGCTGAAGGTCACCCCGCCCATGGTCAGCCGGCTCGGCGAGATCCTCAGCCACCACAAGGGCGAGAGCGAGGTGCGCATCAAGTTGCAGGGCCCGCGCAGGACCACGGTGCTGCGGCTCGACCGGCACCGGGTCAAGCCGGACCCCGCGCTCTTCGGTGATCTGAAGGTGCTGCTCGGACCGTCCTGCCTCGCGGGCTGACCGGCGGTCGATGCACAAGAGGGGCGCGTCCATGGCGGACGCGCCCCTCGTCATGTGCCTGGGCTCGCAACAGCCCTCACTTCCGTCTCACTTGGGCGGGCTGTGATCAGTTGTGGCCGAAGCGCTTCTGGCGCTTGCGGGCGGCATCAGGGGGACCGTCCTGGGTCAGGGACCGTATCGCCTGCTGACTGTCGGTCGCCGCGCCATGTGCCTGCTCCTGCGCCTGCTCGGCCTGCGTGGAGGGGGTCTGGCGGCCGTTCTGCTTGCGGTTCTTGTTCTTGGCCATGGTGATCTGCCTCCTGTGGGTACCTGGGGGTCAGGGCCGGGACCAGACTCACATACGCTTATAAAGCACGCATTTCGGATAATCACTGTGCGTCATAAGCATGGTCGGAGAGCGAACTTCCGATACGCCACGCCGAAGATCGAGTTGCCGCCGTTAACCTCCATGCCGTCGGGCAGACTCGAAGGAGCCCGAAGCAAACCTCCCGGAAAGAGGGTGGATCGCGTGGACCGCTGCATCGTCCTGGTGGACGCCGGGTATCTGCTCGGGGCCGCTGCCAGCCTCCTTGCCGGAGAGCCTTCGAGGTCCCGGATCACCGTCGACCACGCCGCCCTGATCCTTGGGCTGCGCGAGCGCGCCGAGTCCGACACGGAGCGTCCCCTGCTGCGCATCTACTGGTTCGACGGTGCTCCCGACCGCGTGCCGCAACCCGAGCACCGCAGACTGCGGGTGATGCCACGGGTGACCGTACGCCTGGGCGCGCTCACCCGCAGTGACGGACGGTGGGCCCAGAAGGGTGTGGACGCCGCCATGCACGCCGAGCTCACCGAACTGGCGCGCAACCGTGCCTGCTCCGACGTGGTCCTGGTGACCGGTGACGGGGATCTGCTGCCGGGCATGATGGCCGCCAAGGAGCACGGAGTCGCCGTACATCTGTGGGCCGTGCAGGCCGCCGACGGCGACTACAACCAGTCGGAGGACCTGGTCGCGGAGGCCGACGAACGCCGCGTACTGGACCGGACCTGGATCACCAAGGCCGTACGGGCCAAGGAGTTCGGCGGGATCTGCGCGCCATCGCCCGCGCCGCGGCCCGAGATCGCCGCGATCCTCTCCGCGCCGCTGCCCGAGTCCGCGATGCCGTCCAGAGGTGAGCGGAGCGCGCGGGAGCCGGAGCACCGGCATACGGCGGCGAGTGAGAACGGCAGGGAGGAGCGGGTCCCGACCGCGAAGGGGGTGCCGACGCCGAAGGACCTGGCGGCGTTGCGCGGGCCCGGTACGCAGGCCGCTCAGCATCCCGCCAACGCGACGTTGCGGTGGTCGTCCGACAAGGGGTGGGTGGACCGGCCCGGGGGCTCCGCGGAGTCCGCGGAGGTCGCGTCCCTTCCGACGCTCGCGCAGCTCACGACGGCCGAACAGAGGTGGGCCGACCGCGAGGAGGACATCACGACGGTGAGCGGCGATCCGTACGAGGTCGGACAGGTGTTCGCACGGCGATGGATGGAGCGGCTGTCGGACCAGGCGCTCCTGCAGAGGCTGTCCACGATGTATCCGCGGGTGCCGCACCGGATCGACGGGGAGCTGCTGCGGTACGCGGCCCGGTTCGGACTCCTCGCGCACAAGGACGACCAGATCGACGAGCACGACCGATATGCGATTCGGGCCGGTTTCTGGCGGGAGATCGATGTGCGGACCGCGGCCGAGCACGCGCCGGCGGGTGAGTGAACTCGTCCAAGCCGCGGTCGGTCACGCACCGCCCGACACCACCGCCTGCACCACCGCCTGACACCGCCGCCTGACACCACCGTCGTGATTTCTCGCCGTTGCGACGTATTTCTGCCCCTGGCACGCCCCGAGCGTGGTTCCGCGCCCGGGACCCCGTAGTCTCGTTCCTTGTGAGTACACGCACCGCACAGGCGGTCCCGAAGGGACACGCAGGGGATCTCGTGTGCGCGGTGCGGGATCTGACGAAGACCTATCCGGCGGTTCGCGGGCGGCGCGGGGCACCCGGCACGCCCGAGGTCAGGGCCACCGACGGCGTACGGATCGACATCCGGCGCGGGGAGATCTTCGGGCTGCTGGGACCGAACGGCGCGGGGAAGTCCACCCTCGTACGGCAGCTGACCGGCCTGATGCGCCCCGACCACGGCACCGTCGAGATCCTCGGGCACGACATCGTGCGCCATCCCGAGCGGGCGGCGCGGATCCTCGCCCACCTCGGGCAGGAGTCCACCGCGCTCGACGAGCTGACGGTGTCGCTCGCCACGGAGACCACCGGACGGCTGCGCGGGCTCGATGCGCGCGGCGCGCGGGCCGAGCGGGACGCGGTGCTCGAGGAGCTGGGCCTCACGTCCCTCGCCGGGCGCCCGCTGAGAAAGCTGTCCGGCGGGCAGCGGCGGCTCGCCTGCTTCGCCGCCACACTCGTGGGGCGGCGGCCGCTGCTCGTCCTCGACGAGCCGACCACCGGAATGGACCCGATCGCCCGCCGCGCCGTCTGGGGTGCCGTCGACCGGCGCCGGGCCGAGCACGGCACGACGGTCCTCCTGGTCACCCACAACGTCATCGAGGCCGAGACGGTCCTCGACCGTGTCGCGGTGCTCGACCAGGGCCGCGTCATCGCCTGCGACACCCCGTTCGGGCTGAAGGAGAAGGTCGCGGGCGAGGTGCGCGTCGAACTCGTCTGGCGCGAGCGAGCGCCCCTCGACGTCCCCGAGGTCGCCGCTCTGCGCGACCGCGCCGTCGAGTCCGGCCGCCGCTGGGCGCTGCGCCTCGCCCCCGAGGAGGCCCGTGCGGCGGTCGCCGCCGTCACCGGGGGCGCCGCCTTCGCCGCCCTGGACGACTTCACACTCGCCATCCCGAGCCTCGAAGACGTGTACCTCGCGCTGGGCGGGAGCGCGGGCAACGTACGGGGACTGGTCAAAGCGTGAGGGTTCGGGCCGCCGTGGTCGTGCGGAACAGGACGACAGCTGAAGCGAACAGGAGCCGCTCGACGTGAGTGTCGTACCCGCCGCGGCCAGGCCGGGCCGCGCCCTCGCGGTCGAGGACGCCGCCACGGAGGGAGCCGCCGCGCTCGGACCGCGGGCGCGCTGGCCGCCGTGTACCGGGCGCAGCTGTCCCGGGCGCGGGTCGCGCGGATTCCGCTGCTGTTCGTGGCCACCTTCCAGTCCGTCGGGATCATGGTCCTGATGCGCGGAGTGGTGGACGGCGGGGGTGAGGCGCGGGCCGTGGTGGCCGGCTCGTCGGTGCTCGTCGTCGCCTTCGTCGCGCTGAACCTGCTCGCCCAGTACTTCGGGCAGCTGCGCGCCAGCGGAGGGCTCGACCACTACGCGACGCTGCCGGTGCCGCCGGCGGCCGTGGTGCTGGGGGCGGCGGGCGCGTACGCCTCCTTCACCGTGCCGGGGACCGTTGTCACCGCCGTCTTCGGGTGTGTGCTCTTCGGGCTGCCACTGGCCCATCTGTGGATCCTCGCCGCCGTGATCCCGCTCGCCGGCGCCGCGCTCGCCGGGCTCGGAGCCACCCTCGGTCTGCTCGCGCCGCGGCCCGAGCTCGCCACGCTGCTCGGGCAACTGGGGATGTCCGCGGCGCTGCTGCTCGGGGTGCTGCCGCCGGACCGGCTGCCGGCCTTCGTCCAGTACGCGCGTGATCTGCTGCCGTCCACGTACGGCGTCGAAGCGTTTGGGCTGACGTTCGCAGCGCGCCCCGACTGGGGTGTCGTCGTGCTCGACCTCGCCGTGTGCGCGGGGGTCGGGATCGCCTCGCTGGCCGTCGCGACCTGGGCGTATCGCCGGGCTGCCGTCCGGTGAAGCGGTGGACGGGCGAGCCTGGCACGATGTCGGAGTGACCGCACCGCTGACTCCGCCTCCGCCGCCGCACGACCAGTCTCCGCACCAGCAGTCTGCGCATGACCGGTCTGCGCATGACCAGTCTGCGCACCGTGCCTGGCAGGCGGCGCCGCCGCCCGGTGCCGGCGCGGTCGGATCCGTCGGTTACCAGCAGAAGGACGGCCCCGCGATGAAGACCGAAGTTCGGGAGGCCGCCGTCATCACGATCGCGATGGCGCTCGCCGGGGTGCTGTTCGGCGTGCTGTGGTGGTGGCTGACTCCAGAGGTGCCGTTGGTTTCCGACACGTCCGCGGTCTATCTCAAGGACACGGAGGGGGAGCAGGCCATCAGGGTGGACGGGACGTTCACTCTGATCGCGCTCGGGTTCGGCCTGGTCAGCGCGCTGGTCGTGTTCCTGGTGCGGCGGCGCGGGGGCGTCGCCGCCGTCGTCGCGCTGACGGTCGGCGGTGTGCTCGGCTCGCTGGTCGCCTGGCGGCTCGGGATCGCGCTCGGGCCCACGCAGGACGTGGTGGCTCACGCCAAGGAGGTGGGCAAGGGCGTCACGTTCGCGGCGCCGCTGGAGCTTGGGGCCAAGGGGGCGTTGCTGGCGTGGTCCGTCGCGGCGCTGCTGGTCCATCTCGGGCTGACGGCGTTGTTCGGGCCGCGGGATCCGGATCCGGATCCGTATCAGCAGAGCCCGTATGGTGCGCCTCTGCCTCCGACGTAGGGGCGGGTTTGTCCGGGGCGGGCCGGCACCAGAGTTTTCGCCCCCGCCGCCCCTACCCGTTGAGTTCCCTGGGGCTCCGCCTCAGGGAGCTCCTCACACGCCCCCAGCCACCGCTGGGGCCCCGGGAACGGATCGAGGGGTCACGCGCGGGCGACGGGCGCCGGGACCGCTTCGGTGAGTTTGGCCAAGTCGTCGGGGCACAACTCGACTTCGAGGCCGCGGCGGCCCGCCGAGACGCAGATCGTGGTGTGGGACGAGGCCGAGGAGTCGAGCACCGTGCGCAGCTTCTTGCGTTGACCGAGCGGGGAGATGCCGCCGCGGAC
The DNA here is from genome assembly GCA_946480485.1 of uncultured Streptomyces sp. The sequence continues at coordinate 7,119 of CAMLJW010000152.1, forward strand.
GTACCCCGTCGTGCGTTCCGCGGCCGCCGGGTCGGCCATCGTGGCGCGTTTGCCGCCGACCGCTGCCGCCAGGGCCTTCAGGTCGAGTGAGCCCGCCACGGGGACGACGGCCACCGTGAGCTCGCCGTCGACGTCCGCGACCAGGGTCTTGAAGACCCGGTCGGGGGACACGCCCATCGCCTCGGCCGCCTCCTCGCCGTACGACGGGTGCGACGGGTCGTGCTGGTAGGCGTGGACCGTGTACGGGACCCCGGCCGCGGTGAGCGCCATGGTCGCGGGCGTGCCTGCGGACCGCTGCTGTTTCTTCGTCTTCTTCGCCATCAGCCTCTTCGCCATCGGTCTTCTCGCGTCAGCCTTCTCGCGTACGTCGGTGGAGAGTCGCGTCAGTTCAGACTCGTCGGGCCGCGTGTCAGGTCCGCCGCGGGCAGTGACGGCAGGTTACGGATGATCGAGGTCTCCGCGCGCAGCATTCTCAGCTCCTCGCGCAGGCGCGACGCCGTGTCCGGGGCCTGGAGCAGGTGCTGCTTCGCAGGGACGTCCAGCACCGCCGCGGCCGCGACCAGGTACGAGACGACGGACGGCTCGTCCGGCAGCTCGGCCCTGGCCGACAGGGACCGCTCACGCGCCCCGGCCAGCCGCTTCTGGTACTGCCCGAAGGCCCGCAACACCCCTTCGGCCAGCGGCCCGGCCTCGTCCCCCGGCTCCTCCACCAGCTCCTCGAGCTCGGCCGTCAGAAACGAACCGGACGCGTCCACCGACAGTAGCCGCACCCGGGTCGTCCCGGTGGCCAGCACCTCGAAGCTGCCGTCGGCCCGCTCCCGGATGGTCGCCGCGTCCGCGACGCAGCCGACCTCGTGGAAGGCCTTCGCCGGGTCGTCACCGAAGCCGGCGGAGGGCCCGCGTCCGGGTACGGCCGTCTGGTCCGGCATGCCGGGGGCGCTCTGCACGACCTCGTGACCGTCACGGATGGCGACGACGGCGAACCGGCGCGGCTCGTCCTCGGGAGTCTTCAGTAACTCGCGCATCATGGCGCGGTAACGCTCCTCGAAGACGTTCAGGGGCAGCACGAGGCCCGGGAAGAGTACGGAGTTCAGGGGGAAGAGCGGGAGCCGGACGGTGGTCACGACGCAGAAGCCTAATGGTCGCAGGGGCCGGCGGGGCAGCCGTGCTCACTCCTTGGATGCGCGACATCCTCGTTCCGTGATGTCGTCCCTTCATCGCGTCCAAGCACGCAGCGCAGGCGTGCCCGTGGTACACGTCGACCCCGCCCACACCTCGCAAAGGTGCTGCGAGTGCGGACACGTCTACAAGAAGAACCGGGTCGACGAACCGGGTCGACCAGGCCCTCTTCCTCTGCCGGAACTGCGGGGTCGTGCCCACGCGGACCAAAACGCTTGCCACAACATCGCCCAACGGTGGCGCCGCGATGTGGAATGCGGGGCGTGAGTCACGCGTCCCTGCCACCCCGTAAGGGGTGCCTGGACGGAGGAGTCCACCCAGCAGCCAGCCTGATCGGGCCGGGCCACCGCACGCGGAGGGCCGGGGTGCGTGTCGGGCGGACCACCAGTTCGGGGTGCGTGTCGGTCAGACCACCGGTTGGGTGCCACGTCGGACCGAACACCGGCTCCGGACGCGTGTCGGCCGACGATCAGGGGTGTGGCGGCCCATGATCCGGTTGTGTGCAGGCCGCTGATCCGCTGCTCGTATCAGCGATTGATACAGCCGTCCGACGCCCGATCCCCGTCTGAGAGAATTGGCCCTGTGATCTCCCGTATCGACCTGCGCGGCGACGCCCTCCCCGAGGGCTCGGCCCTGCGCGACCTGCTGCCCCGAGCCGACTTCGACGTCTCGGCCGCCCTGGAGAAGGTGCGTCCGATCTGCGAGGCCGTGCATCATCGGGGCGATGCCGCGCTGATCGACTACGCGGAGAAGTTCGACGGCGTGCGGCTGGATCAGGTGCGCGTGTCCGCCGCGGCCCTCGCGCGGGCCCTGGAGGAGCTCGACCCCGCTGTGCGCGCCGCCCTGGAGGAGTCGATCCGCCGCGCCCGCATCGTCCACCGCGAGCAGCGCCGCACCACGCACACCACCCAGGTCGTGCCCGGCGGCACGGTCACGGAGAAGTGGGTGCCGGTGGAGCGGGTCGGGCTGTACGCGCCCGGTGGCCGCTCGGTCTACCCGTCCTCCGTGATCATGAACGCCGTGCCGGCGCAGGAGGCGGGCGTCGGCTCGATGGCGCTCGCGTCCCCGCCGCAGAAGGACTTCGGGGGCACCCCGCACCCCACCATCCTCGCCGCCTGCGCGCTGCTCGGCATCGACGAGGTGTACGCCGCCGGAGGCGCCCAGGCCGTCGCGATGTTCGCGCACGGCACCGAGTCCTGCGCGCCCGCCGACATGGTCACCGGCCCCGGCAACATCTGGGTCGCCGCGGCCAAGCGGTACTTCACCGGCAAGATCGGCATCGACACCGAGGCCGGCCCCACCGAGATCGCGGTCCTCGCGGACGAGACCGCCGACCCGGTGCACGTCGCCGCCGACCTGATCAGCCAGGCGGAGCACGACCCGCTCGCGGCGGCCGTCCTCGTCACCGACTCCGTCGCGCTGGCCGACGCCGTCGAGAAGGAGCTGGCACCCCAGGTCGCGGCCACCAAGCACATCGAGGACCGGACCGCCCCGGCACTGGCGGGCAGGCAGTCCGCGATCGTCCTGGTCGACGGCGTGGACGCGGGCCTGCGGGTCGTGAACGCGTACGGCGCCGAGCACCTGGAGGTCCAGACGGCCGACGCCACCGCGGTGGCGGACCGCGTGACGAACGCGGGCGCGATCTTCATCGGCCCCTGGGCGCCCGTGTCGCTGGGCGACTACGCGGCGGGCTCCAACCATGTCCTGCCGACGGGCGGCTGTGCCTGCCACTCGTCCGGCCTCTCCGTGCAGTCCTTCCTGCGCGGCATCCACATCGTCGACTACACGCGCGAGGCCCTCGCGGAGGTGGCGCACCACGTGGTGACGCTCGCCGACGCCGAGGATCTGCCCGCTCACGGTGCCGCGATCAAGGCGCGTTTCGGATGGAAGGTGCCCGGCAAGTGAGTTCCTTCGGAATCGACGACCTCCCGGTCCGTGACGAACTGCGCGGCAAGTCCCCCTACGGCGCACCGCAACTCGACGTCCCCGTACGCCTGAACACCAACGAGAACCCGTACCCGCTGCCCGAGCCGCTCGTCGAGCGGATCGCCGAGCGGGTGCGCGAGGCCGCCCGGAACCTCAACCGCTATCCCGACCGGGACGCGGTGGAGCTGCGCACCGGGCTGGCCGAATACCTGACGAAGACCGGCAAGTACGCGGTCGGCGTCGAGAACGTGTGGGCGGCCAACGGATCCAACGAGGTCATCCAGCAGCTGCTGCAGACCTTCGGCGGGCCCGGCCGTACGGCGATCGGCTTCGAGCCCTCGTACTCGATGCACGGCCTGATCGCGCGCGGCACCGGTACCGGCTGGATCTCCGGTCCCCGCAACGACGACTTCACGATCGATCTCGCCGCCGCCGAGCAGGCGATCGCCGATTGCCGGCCGGACGTCGTCTTCGTCACGACCCCCAACAACCCCACGGGCAACGCGGTTGCGCCCCAGACGGTCCTCGCCCTGTACGAGGCCGCGCAGGCGGCCAAGCCGTCCATGGTGGTCGTGGACGAGGCGTACATCGAGTTCAGCCACGGCGACTCGCTGCTGCCGCTGCTCGAAG
>CAMLJW010000153.1 GCA_946480485.1 uncultured Streptomyces sp.
GCACGCAGCCCAGCACCTAGCCACACGACCAGCACCACAAACCCGAAGGCTGCCGCTTCCGGGGCGCTGAGAGGCGCAAGGGCAGCAACACAGACCCCCGCCCTGGTGCCCCCGCCAGGATGGGGCCGCGTCCCCAACTACGTCGTTTACGGCCATAGTTGGGGGTGCGCAGCACCACACGGCGCGGGGACCGATTCCCCGCACCTACAGGGAAGGGATAAGCACCATGAGCGCAAGCCCCGAATTCGTGTTCGTCACTGCGGCAGCGTGCCGTGACAAGAAGGTAGGCAATTGCCCCGAGGTGGCCGTGAACGTGCCGGGCGTGGTGGCGTTGCGGGACAGTGAGCGTCCCGACACCATCGTCACCATGACGTCTGACCAGTGGGTGACGCTCACGGCAGCCGTCAAGGCCGGAGAGTTCGACCTGAGCGCCTGAGAGTAGGTCCCGTGAACGAATGCCCCCGCTGCGGCACTGAGTGCCCTGTGGACCCTGAGAACGGGCTGCCATGGTGTGCGCGGTGCGGGGCATTCTTCGGTCTCTCGCTGCCTGCCTGCCGGGGCTTGTGGTGGTGGCGGGGCGCTGCCACCCGTGCCCCCGGCAGGCCGCGCGAGCACTGAGGCGCAGGACTTCCAGCGCCCCCCGTCATATGCTGCCCCGTGGCGCATGGCGGGGGCTTCCGCTTACCCGCTGCGGTCACGGCACGGTCACGGCATGGCTGCGCTTGCGTATCGATCCTGGGCGCCCAGAGGGGGCTGTATTCTCGAAATCGGCCTGTCTCCGCAGGTCACAAGCCATGTACCTTTAGCAAGGTGGCTGCCACCAGACGCCGCGGGGCCCGCCCTTCGGGCGGACGGCGCTACTTTCGAAACGCGCCCTAGCTGATCTTCATCTGGGCCATCATGCCCATCGCCGAGTGGTCCACCATGTGACAGTGGTAGACGTAGACGCCGCGGTAGCTGTTGAAGTGGAGCTTGATCCGGACCGTATCACCGGGAGCCATCCGGACCGTGTCCTTGAGACCGGCCTCGCCCGGGCCAGGCTCTTTGCCGTTGCGCTCGATGACCCGGAACTGCACCAGATGCGCATGGAAGTTGTGCGGCACGAGCTCGCTGGGATTCGTGATCGTCCAGATCTCGGCGGTGTCTTGCCGAACGTTGATGTCGATGCGATTCGGGTCGTACACCTTGCCGTTGATGGTGGCTATCCAGGACCCGTCGCTTACCTGCGACATGTTCAGCTCCATCGAGCGTTCCCGGGAAGCTTCCGGCTGCGCGGGCAGGGTCCGCAGGATGGCGGGAACCGAGCTCGGATCACGCACCTTGCGGACCACATCAAACCGAAGCACCGGGCGCACCTCCTCCGAGTCTCCGGTTGGCCCGACAGTGTTCTCCAGGACGAGCTGGGTCCCTACCGGGTAGCGGGAGAAGTCGATGACGACATCGGCACGCTCCCCGGGAGAGAGCCAGAGGACGTCGGTGTCGTAGGGGCGCGGGAGCAGGCCGCCGTCGGATCCGATCTGAGTGATCGGGGAACTGTCGGCGAGGCGGAGCCGGAGGTGGCGGAGGTTCGAGGAGTTCAGGAGCCGGAAGCGGTACTTGCGCGCAGCGACCTTGAAGTAGGGGGAGGGCTTGCCGTTGGTGAGGAGTGTGGGACGCCCGAATATCTCGTCCATGGTGTAGACGAGTTGACCGGACTCGTCGAAGTGAGCGTCGCGCAACGCGATGGGGACGTCATACGAGCCGACGGGCAGCGGAAGCGCCAACTCATCGGCGTCGGTGAGCAGGTAGGAGCCGGACAGGCCGCGGTAGACATGCTCCGACTCACTATGGTGGGCGTGATCGTGGTACCAGAGCGAGGCGTGAGGCTGCCGGTTGGGGTAGGTGTAGGTGCGGCTCTCACCCGGCCCGAACGTGTCCATCGGCACGCCGTCGTCGCCAGCCGGGACAGAACCCCCGTGCAGGTGCACCGAGATGGGATCCTGCAGCAGATTGCGGTAGGTGACGGAGACCGGTCGACCAGACCAGGCCTTGATGGTGGGCCCGGGAAAGCTCCCGTTGAAGGTAAGGACATCCGTGAGCGCTCCTGGAAGTATTCTTGCGCGGCCGCTTTGGACGGGTACGACATACCTGTCAACACCGCCTGACACGGACACCGGGGTGAGGACCGGCGGCACGGAAAGCTCAGTACCGAATGGCTCCGGATCCGCCAGTGCGCCGGCCCCGCTCTCCGCAGTCTTTGCCATGACCAGAGGTGTAAGCGCGACGCTGGTGAAGGCGCTGGACAGACTGGTGGCCGCACCGACTCTGAGTAATCTGCGTCGAGTGATCATGGATCCTCCTGACAAGGCTGTTGTGCGCGCCATTACATAAGAACCCTCACTTCGAGTCAACCTTCCATTACATCAGCTTCTGTCGCAGACGCCCAGAAGCCCGTGGCAGCACAGGGTGGCGGGCGGCACGGCAGGCCCTGAGAGTTGCCGGGCACCGTATGCAGGGTGTCCGCCTAGCCGTCAAGCGCATGTCAACCGAACGCGCAATGGTTGTGTACCGGCTCCTGACAGTCGGCTAGGGTGCCGAGATCGATACAGCCCACTGCCAGGGGAGAGGCATGGAAGAGCACTCTGTACGGTTAGGCAGGGCCGGGTGGATCGAGGTGACGGGCGCCCGTACACACAATCTGCGTGGCGTGGACGTGCGGATACCCCGCGGGGCGGTGGTGGCGTTCGCCGGGGTCTCCGGCAGTGGGAAGACCTCGTTGGCCATCGACACACTGCACGCCGAGGCCCAACTGCGCTACCTGGAAGGGCTGGCGCCGTTCGTGCGGCAGTACGTCACGCCCAAGGACCGGCCCCAGGTGGACCGGATCACCGGTCTGGGCGCCACCCTGGCCGTGGACCAGCGGCACCTCAACCGCAACGCCCGGTCCACCCTGGCCACGCTCACCGGCGTGGATGCCTACCTGAGCCTGCTCTACTCCCGGGTGCCCGCGCTGGCCCGCGACGGCGCCGTCGAGCTGTCCTCCGCCCACTTCGACCGTTACAGCACCGAGGGCAGTTGCACGGTGTGCCGGGGTGCGGGAGCCACCCTGCACGCCGATCCCGATCTGATCATCACCGACCACGACCTGCCGCTCACGAAGGGCGCCTCTCCGTGGTTCGACCGCTTCCGTTCCGGTGAGCAGGCGGCCGTCCCGTTCCTCTTCGAACGTCACGGTGCCGACCTCGAAACGCCGTGGCGGGATCTGCCCGAGGGGCTGAGGCACGCCCTGCTGTACGGCACCGGCGACGAGTCGGTGGCGGTGAGCATCGACCTGCCGAACAAGAACTCCGACGCGGAACTCACCTACCGCTACAACAAGCCCGTGCGTGGTGCGGTGGCCGAGGTGGAACGGCTGTTCTCGGCGGCCGGCACCGAGAACGCGAAAAAGCGCTACCTGCCGTACATGCGGATGGTCGAGTGCGCCGAGTGCGGGGCGACCGGCTACGGCGTGCCCAGCCGCACCCAGCGCCTGGGGGCGATGACCTACTCCGAGGTGGTCCTCGCGCCGGTACGCGAGGCCTGCCGCTGGCTGGACGGGGTGCCGGACGGCCTGGAGGGCGCGCAGCTCGAGGTGGCACAGTCCCTGTTGCCGGAGCTGTCCGGGCGGTTGAGCCTGCTGTCCCGGTTGGGACTGGGACACGTGCAGCTGTCCCGGCCGGCCCCGACCCTGTCCGGTGGGGAGATGCAGCGGGCGCGCGTGGTGGGTCAGTTGGCCAGCGGCCTCACCGGGATCGTGTACGTCCTGGACGAGCCGACCTGCGGCCTGCACCCTGCCGACAAGGAGCATCTGGCGGACATCGTGCGGGGGCTGCGGGACGCCGGGAACACCGTCCTTCTCGTGGAGCACGACACCGGGCTGATCGCCGAGGCGGACTGGGTCGTGGAGATCGGGCCGGGCGCGGGAGAACACGGTGGCCGGCTGGTGGCGTCGGGGCCGCCGGCCGACCTCCTCGGCAATCCGGAGTCCCGTACAGCGCCGTATCTGGCGGCCTCCGGCCCCCGGGTGGTCCGGCAGCGCCGCTCCGCCGGGCAGGACCGCCTGGAGATGCACGACGTCCGCAGCCACAACGTCAGGATCCCGCAACTGAAACTGCCGCTGGGCGTGCTCAGCTGTCTCACCGGGGTGAGCGGCAGCGGCAAGAGCAGCCTGCTCCACGACTGCATCGCGGCCGCGGTCGGCGCCGCCGTCGAGGGCGGCCGGGTGGACACCGTCGGCAAGGTCGTCGGTGCGAACGCCTTCGGGTGGGTGAGCGTGGTGGACCAGGAACCCATCGGGCGCACCCCGCGGTCGAACCCGGCCACCTACTCCAAGGCCTTCGATCACATCAGGTCACTCTTCGCCGGCACCGAGGCCGCCCGGCGCAAGGGACTGGACTCCTCCGCCTTCTCGTTCAACTCCAGCGGCGGGCGGTGCGAAACCTGCGCGGGCTACGGCCGGCGCTCGGTGGACATGCACTTCCTGCCGGACGTCACGGTCACCTGCGAGGGATGCGAGGGCCGCAGGTTCGGCCCGGAGGTTCTGTCCGTACGGCACCAGGGACTCGCGGTGGACGAGGTGCTGGCCCTGAGCGTCGACGAGGCGGCGGAGGTGTTCACCGATTCCGCGGCGCTTACGGGCATCCTCGGTACGCTGAAGCGCGTCGGACTGGGTTACCTGCGACTGGGGCAGAGCTCGACTGAGCTCTCCGGCGGTGAGGCGCAGCGGCTGAAACTGGCCGCGACGATCACCCGCGGGGCACGGGGCCGGCGATCCGGCCTGGTGCTCCTGGACGAACCGGTCACCGGTCTGCACCCGGCCGACGTGCAGCGCCTGGTGGACGCGTTCAACGCCCTCCTCGCCGAGGGGAACACCGTGGTCATCGCGGAGCACGACCTGCACGTGGCCGCTGCCGCGGACTGGATCGTCGATCTGGGGCCGGGCAGCGGCGAGGCGGGAGGGCTGATCTGCGGCGAGGGCACGCCGGAGGCCGTGCCGGCCACCGACGGACCGACCGCCCGCTACCTGCGGCAGATCAGCCGCACCGGCCGGCGCGACCGCTGAACCGGAACGGCACGCGTCGGGCCCGGCAAGCGGTCGGGCCCGACGTTGCGTGCGCGCAGCGCGCTCAGCTCTTGCGGGGTGTCAGTTTCGCCATCGGGAACTTCCGCTCCGTGCGGGCCTGGTAGTCCGAGAAGAAGGAGGCCAGCGAGGTCGCCTTCGCCCACAGTTCGGGGTGCTCCTCGTCGGTCGCGATCTCGACGTCGGCCTCGAAGAGTTCGCTGCCGACCTCCACGATCACGCTCTTCGCCTCTCGGAGGTTGCGGAACCACAACGGCTCCTGCGGCGCTCCGCCGAGCGATCCCGTGACCACGTAAGCCCCGTTGTGGGTGAAATAGACCAGCGGCTTGGTGCGCGGCTGGCCGGTGCGGCGGCCCTTCACCGTCATCAGGAGCACCGGCATGCCCAGCATCTTGTTCCACACGCGCCCGTTGGTGGCCCGGTAGACCTTGATGTTGGTCTTGCTGATGGTCCGTGTGAAAGCCCTCTCGAGTGCGTTCGGCACCGTCACTCTCCTTGTCGCTACGGTATATCGCGGGACGGCTTATGGGTGCGGTCAGGCCATGGGGACGCCCAGCCAATTGCCCACCTCGGCTCGGAAGGCCGGCTGATCGGGTTGGTCGGACGCCCAGCCGACGTGACCGTCGGGACGCACCAAGAGCGCCTCGGGGAGCCGGCGGGACGCTCGGCGTACGTGCACCGTGGCGAGGTGCTCCGGCCAGAGCCGCTCGGCGGCACGGGCCAGCCCGCCCGCGGGCGAGCTGTCGAGGAAGACCGCCTTCCCACCGTTCAGCAGGGAGAACAGCGAGTCCTCGGCACCCGAGGCGAGAGTCAGTGTGGTGTCGGGTACCCGGCGGCCGGTCATCCGGTGGGCGCCCTTGCCGTAGCGCGTGGTGGTGCCGGCCATCTCGGTGATCACGCTGCGCTGGAGGGCAGGGAGGTGGAGCAGCTGCTTGACCGTCCAGCGCGCCCCCCGCAGCAGCGGACCGCGCGCGGTGTTGAACCGGAACACGCTCTCGGTCTGTCGGAGGATCCTCTCGGCCAGTGGCCGCAGCTCCGCCTCGTAGCTGTCCAGCAGGTCTGCGGGCGCCCAGCCCTGCACGGTCGCGGCGAGCTTCCAGCCCAGGTTGACGGTGTCCTGGATGCCTAGGTTCAGCCCCTGGCCGCCGGCGGGGGTGTGGGCGTGCGCGGCGTCCCCGGCGAGCAGCACCCTGCCCACCCGGTAGCGCTGGGCGAGCCGTTGCTCGCTCCGGAAGCGGTTGAGCCACCGCGGGCTGTGGATGCCGAGGTCCACCCCGAGGATGTCGGCTGCGCTGCTGCGGATCTCCTCCAGCGTGACCGGTTCGCCGACCGGCACCTGCATGCGTCGGTGATCCTGGATCATGAGCCGGAAGTGCCCGTCGGGGAAAGGCATCACGGCCACCATGCCGCGGTCGGTGTGCCGGGCGAAGACCTGCTCGTCCTCGGGAACGTGTTTCAGCCGGACGTCGGCGATGATGGCGGAAAACTCGGACGGCATGCCCGGGAAGGAGATCCCGAGCAGACTGCGCACCGTGCTCCGGATGCCGTCGCAGCCGACCACGTAGGACGCCCGCTCGGTGCGCTCGCCCTCCAAGCCCCTGACCCTGACGGTCACACCGTCGGCGTCCTGCTCCAGGCCGGTCACCTCGGTGTCGCGCTCGATGACCGCACCGCGCTTGAGGGCCCAGGCCTCCAGGACCTCTTCGGTCTGCACCTGGGGGAGGATCAGATTGTAGGCGTGCCGGCTGTCGATGTACCGCCTCATGTCGATGCCGCGGCCCTTGGAGCCGAGGGAGACCACCGGTGACTCCAGCCCGCGGGTGAGGAACTCCTCCACCTCGCCGCGCATTTCCATGATCTCCAGAACACGCGGCGTGAGCGCGAAGGCGCGCGAGTGCGGGTAGCGTTCGGAACGCCGTTCCAGGACCCGGCACGGCACCCCGGCCAGCCCCAGCTCGGCCGCGAGGGTCAGCCCGGCAGGTCCGGCGCCGACGACGAGGACCGTCACGATGTCTCCTTCCGCAGTACTGTCCGAGCCCCGTGTGCGATGGGCTCCGCCCACGTGGGGTGCGGCCGGCCCGCGGACTCCGGTCGCGCCAGCAGGCGGACGAAGCCGCCCTCCTCTCGAGTGACCCGCAGCGGGTGCAACCCGCCGGCCCAGGCGAGACGGGCGAAATCTGCCGGGGAGTGATGCCGGACCATCCGGCCGGTCAGGCGCAGCAGCGCGCCCATCAACAGCCCCGGCGGGGCGTGTTCGACCACGACGACCAGTCCGCCGGGACGAGTCACCCGACCCACTTCGCGCAGCGCCGCCCGGTGATCGGACCAGTGGTTGAAGGACGTGGTGCTCAGTACCAGGTCGGCGCTCGCGTCGGGCGCCGGCAGCCGCTCCGCGGTGGCGACCGTCAGCTCGGCCTGCGGCAGTCGGCGGCCAGCCACATCGATCATGCGCTGTGCGGGGTCGACGCCCCGCAACCGGGCCTGCGGCCAGCGCTGCGCCACTCGGTCGAGGAGCGCTCCGGTGCCGCAGCCGATGTCGAGCACGGACTGCGGCACGGTCCCGTGCGCGTCCACCGCGGCGAGAGCCAGTCGGTGCGCGACTCCGCAGGTCGCGCCGTGTCGCTGGTCGTAGGTGTCCGCAGCCTTGTTGAAGGCCGCCACGAATCCGGGATCCTTCACGCCAGCTCGACCGCCTCTCGTACGGAGCCGGTCACCGAGGCCAGTTGCCGGTCCCGGCGCGGTGCGGCGACGGTGACGGGAAGGCCGTGGTCAGGCACCAGGGATATCTTGATCTTGCGGTCGATCCGGGTGCCTTCCACCACCGGCAGCCGGAATCGCTGCAGGAGGATGCTGAGCACGATCTTCATCTCGAGGAGCGCGAAGGCGCGCCCCAGGCAGCTGTGCGGGCCGGCGCCGAACGGGAGATAGCCGTACGAGTCCGGGGAGGCCCCCGTCCAGCGGTCGGGGCGGAAGTCGAGCGGGTCGGTGAAGACCTCGGGCAGCCGGTGCGATACGTAGGAACTGAAGAACAAGGTGGTGTCCCGAGGGATCGGGTACGGGCCGAGTGTGCAGTCCTCGGCCGCGTAGCGCAGGCCCATCGAGGCGGGTGGGAAGAGCCGCAGGGTCTCCTTCAGCACTCGGTCGAGCAGCGGGAGCCGGTCGAAGTCGGCGGCCTCGGCGGGGGCGCCTCCCAGCTCGGCCTCCAACTCGTCGCACAGGTCGTTGCGCACCTGTGGGTGCTGGTCGAGCATCAGCAGGGTCCAGGTCAGGGCGGAGGCACTGCTGTCGTGGCAGAACGAGGTGTAGGCCTCGCCGACCAACTCGTCCTCGGTGAGTCCCTGGTCCTGGTCGTCCCGGGCTGCGATCAGCATCGAGATCATGTCCTCGCCCGGGTTGTCCCGCTTGGCGACGATGATCTTGCGAATCGCCGAGTCGAGTTGGTCGGCCGCTCGCAGCGTCCGGCGGTAGGACATGCCGGGCATGTCCAGCGGCAGCAGCAGCGTGATGGGGGCGGTGGCCGAGGCGAGCAGCCGCTCCATCAGCCCGTTGAGCCGGTCGACATCATCGGTCTCCGCGACATCGAAGAGGGTCCGCATGCCGATACGGAGCATCAGGCGGGAGAGATCGTGGTCGATCCGCCGGACCTCGCCGACCTGGAACCGATCCAGCTCCTCCTCGGTGACCTCCACGATCGCCTTGTGGTGCTGCGCCACCGCCCGGGAGTGGAAGGCGGGTTGCATCAGTCCCCGGTGCCGACGATGCGGCTCGCCGTTCAGCTTGAGCAGGCCCTGGGTGAGTCGGGCCATACCCGAACGCGGTGGCATGCGCAGTTCCCGAAAGGCGTCGGCGATGAAGCTCTGCGGCCGCCCGAACATCTCGCGCTGGTACTTCGGACCGAAGACGAAGACGTGCTTCGGAGCGCGCGGCGTCGTGGTGCTGATCTCGCCGTACCGCTGGTGCATGGACGTGAAGAAGGCCAGCGGGTCGGCGAGCATCTTCAGCGCGCGCAACTGCCAGCCGAGAACCGGTAACTGCGCCGGCCCCGGCAGACGGGGAGCCGCGATTCGCCTGGGCACGGGAACCTCCAGTGTGTAAATCACGCTGTCAAAGATGCAGAGTAGGACATGACAAAACGAACGACAACCCTTGTAATCCTCGTTCGACTGGTGTCAACTTGTCCTGGTCCGGCCGTCGATACCCTGCCGCCACGTGAAACGCCACCGGATCCGCCGCGGGTGAGCGGCGGATCCGGTGGCGTACGGCGGTCGTGCCCGGGAGCTCTACAGCTCCGCGGTGAAGTTCTCCCAGTGTGGCTGCCGACCGTCGCGATCGGTAAAGCCGTAGTGCTCCATCAGGTGCCAGGAGGCCATGGCGCGCCCGGCGAACTTGGCGACGTCCGGATCGGCAGCGAGCGCCGCCACCGCACGGCCGACGTAGTGCGGGGTCTCCGAGCCACCGAAGTGACGGTCTTTCACAATGCCGTCCCGCCACGTCTCCTCGGTGACGCCGAAGGCTTCGAGCATCGCCTCGGAGCGCAGGAATCCCGGCGTCACCGCCACCGCGGTCACTCCGTGCGGCCTGAGCTCCTCGGACATCCCGAGGGCCAGCCGGATCGCCGAGGCCTTGGCCAGGTCGTAGAAGAGGTTGCCTCGGTAGTCCGGCTTGTACCCGTCGGTGATCTCGATGATCAGTCCGGACTTCCGGGCCACCATGAGGGGGGCGCCGTAGCGTGAGGTGATGAGGTGCGAGTGCACGGCCCGTTCCTGCATGAGCAGGCCCTTGGCCAGATCGTGCTTCCAGAACGGCGTCTGCCAGGAGGTGAGTTCGTCACCACCCCAGATGTCGTTGACCAGGATGTCGAGCCGGCCGTCCTGCTCCTCTGTGATCCGTGCGAAAAGCGCCTCGACCTGTTCGGGCACCGTGTGGTCAACCCGGACGGGGATGCCGACGCCGCCTTCCTCGCCGACCAGTTCCGCCGTCTCCTCGATCGTTTCGGGACGGTTCCCGGTCGCCGGACGGCCAGCGACGCTTCGGCCGGTGCAGTAGACCGTGGCCCCTTGGGCGCCCAGCTCCCGGGCGATGCCCCGGCCGGCCCCTCGGGTGGCACCCGCCACGACCGCTACCCGCCCCTGCAATGCGTTGGACAACGACTCTCCCTTATCCGAACTGTGAGATTGGTCGATCATTCGGGCCCGGCGAAGCACAGGGGCTCAGGCCGGTGGCCACACTCACGCGCGATTCTCGCAGCAAGCGGCCCGGCCTGGTGCTGCTCGACGAGCCCGTGACCGGTTGACTTCGACGCGATCCTCGACGAGGGAAGCACGGTCATCATCGCCGAACACGATCTGCACGTGGCCGCCGTCGCGGACTGGGTCATCGACCTCGGCCCGGGCAGCGGGGATGCGGGTGGCCGGAGGGCACACCCGAGAAGGTCACCACAGAGGATCGACTGCCCGCTGTCTCAGCGGGCTGGTTGCGCTCTATCCGTCCTCCGCGGAGAGCCTGCCGGGCGTTGCGCCAAGCGCGTCGCGCTTTCGTCGTCGTCCAGACGCTGGGCTTCGCGCCGCCATGTGTCCTCGCACATCACCACGGTGCCGACCCGCGGTCGGCACCGTGGTGATGTGCGAGCAACGGAGGCCGGGCCGCTCGGGTCGGGCCCGGCCATCACCACCCGCTCGGTCTGGCCGTAGTGGTCGACCATCTCCATGGCGCGCAGGCGGCGTTCCAGGTCTTGGGCATCGGCTGCGCCGC
>CAMLJW010000154.1 GCA_946480485.1 uncultured Streptomyces sp.
CGCCGGATGCCGTCCTCCTCGTTCAGCGGATTGGTCCGGGAGGAACCGAGGACGGTGCCGCCGCGAGGCAGGATGCCGCGCACGGCGGGGATGTCGAGGGGGACGGTGTGCCCGTCGAGGGGCCCGCGCCAGCCGTCCCGGAAGCCGGTGAATTCGTAGCCGTACTCCTGGACGCCCTTGCGGACGATGGCCCGGATGACGGCGTTGAGCCCGGGGCAGTCGCCGCCTCCGGTCAGTACTCCGACCCGCATGGAAATGTCCCTTCGCCGCGGTTGCCTGATGAAGCTCACGCTAATAGTGATCCAGGTCACTTAGGCATGGACGCAAGGGTCAATTCTGGTGAATTGTGTGGGCGTTGATCTTCAGCTTCACTCGAATTCACTCGAAGGTGTGGGGCGAGCGGCTGGGTTCACTCGTCGTCGAGGCCGCGCTCTATCGCGTAGCGCACCAGCTCCACGCGGTTGTGCAGCTGGAGCTTGCCCAGGGTGTTCTGGACGTGGTTCTGAACGGTGCGGTGGGAGATGACGAGTCGCTCCGCTATCTGCTTGTAGCTCAGGCCCTTGGCGACCAGGCGCAGGACCTCGGTCTCGCGGTCGGTGAGCTGCGGGATCTTGGGCTCGTCGGCGCCCGGGGCGGGGGCGGGCACGGAGGCGAGTCTGCGGTACTCGCCGAGGACCAGGCCCGCGAGGCCGGGCGTGAAGACGGGGTCGCCGACGGCCGTACGGCGCACCGCGTCGATCAGCTCCTCCGTGGACGCCGACTTGAGCAGATAGCCCGTGGCTCCGGACTTGACCGCCTCCAGGACGTCGGCGTGCTCGCCGCTGGCGGAGAGGACCAGGACACGCAGGGCGGGATTGGCTCCGGCAAGCTCCTTGCAGACCAGGACGCCGGGCTTGGCGGGCAGGTTGAGGTCGAGTACGAGGACATCGGGGCCGGCGGCCCGGGCCCGGCGCACCGCCTGCTCGCCGTCGCCCGCCGTGGCGACCACGTCGAAGCCGGCCTCACTCAGGTCCCGGGCGACCGCGTCACGCCACATGGGGTGATCGTCCACCACCATGACCTTGATCGGACCCAGCTGCTCACTCATCACCGCTCCACCTTCGCCATGGCTTCCGTCGTCCCCGTCAACATCGTCACCCTGCTCCCACCACGGGCGCCGCTGTTCTGGTCCCCGCCGCTGCCACCTTCGGCACGGCTACCGCCGACCGACCTCATCACAGCTCCGCCTCCCTTACGACCGCCGGCCCTACGACCGCCGCCCCGCAGCGGTGGGCCGCCGCCGAAGCCCGCTCCCGCGCCCGGCGTCATCGCCTACCCGCCTCCTCCTCGGGAACCCTCGGCACCTTCAGTTCGACCTCCGTGCCCTGGCCCGGGATCGAGATCAGGTCGGCTGTGCCGCCGATGTCGCGGAGGCGGCCGCGGATGGACAGGGCCACCCCGAGGCGGCCCTCACTCTCGGCCTGGGCGAGGCGGCCCTCCGGGATGCCCGGGCCGTCGTCGCGGACGGTCACGATCACCGCGTCCTGCTCGTTTTCGACGAGGATCCAGGCGCGGGAGTCCTCGCCCGCGTGCCGGTGGACGTTGTCCAGGGCGGCGCCGACAGCAGCCGCCAGTTCCCTCGCCGCGGCCGGGGCGAGCGGCACAGGCACGCCCGGCTCGGATAACGTCACCTTCGCGGTGGCATACGGGGCGAGCAGGGTACGCAGGTCCCAGGGGCCGCCCGCGTCGGAATCGTCGGACTCATGGGTTTGGTCGGGTGCGTCGGGTGCGTTGGGTGCGTCCACCGCGCGCACCACGGCTCCCTGGGCCGCGCCCTCGGAAATCCGGGAGGCCGGCAGTCCGCCCGAGACCAGCGTGCGCAGCGCCACCTCCTGCTCACCCGCCATGCGCCCCAGCTCAGCGGCCTCGCCGCCGAGCGCGGAGCCGCGCCGCTGCACCATGGCGAGGACCTGGAGGACGCCGTCGTGGATGTCGCGGGCCAGCCGCTCGCGCTCGCGGGTCACGGCCTCGATCTCCAGGGCGCGGGCGAGGGCGCGCTCGGAGGCGCGGGCCACTTCGACGACGTACCCGATGGCGATGGAGGCGACCCAGACCAGTAATACGTTGTGGAGCGTGTCCTGGCTGAGCGCCCCGCGCTCGGCGACGTTCGCGACCCCGACCAGCGCCGACGCGAAGGCCGCCCAGCGCCAGCCGCCCTTGATCGCGAAGGCCAGGACGGAGCCCGCGGTCCATATCGACGGCAGCGTCGGGCCACCGGCCACGATCCGGTCGTGGCCATCCGCGACCAGCGTGAGCAGGATCCCGGTGAGCGCGACAGCCAGGTCGGCGGCAAGGAACCGCTTGGTGCAGCTCGCCGCGTTGGCGACCCTGGGCAGGGTCACCAGGGTCCACACGAAGAGCACGGCGAGGTAGACGGCGGCCACTTGGGGCCGGAGAAGCTTGTCGTACGCGGCGACGAAGAGCCCGATCGCGTAGCACATCGTCAGTACGCGGTACGCGGTGAGCGCGCGCCACAGCGGCTGCTCGACCGACATCCTCATGACTCTCTCGCGCTTGGCCATGCCCCCCATCCCCCCACGCCTGACGGACGCGTCTAGGAGCCGGACCGCTCCTTGTCGTCCGTCCCGGCCTTCTCACCGGCCGTCTTCTCGGCTGCCTTCTCGGCTGCCTTCCGAACCTGACCGGCCTGCTTCTGCTCCTGCTTCTCCGCCTTCGCCGCCTCCGCGATCTGCCGTTTGGCGGCGGTCGCATACATGTCGACATACTCCTGACCGGAGAGCTTCATGATTTCGTACATGACCTCGTCGGTCAGGGCCCGCAACACGAACCGGTCGTGTTCCATGCCCTGGTAGCGGCTGAAGTCCAGCGGCTTTCCGATGCGGATGCCGGGCCGCATCAGCTTGGGGACGACCTTGCCGGGCGGCTGGATCTTCTCGGTGTCGATCATGGCGACCGGGATGACGGGCGCGCCGGTGGCGAGCGCCACGCGCGCGAGGCCGCCGGGCTTGCCACGGTAGAGGCGCCCGTCGGGCGAGCGCGTGCCCTCGGGGTAGATGCCGAACAGTTCGCCGCGCTCGATGACGTCGATACCGCTCCTGATCGCCGCCTCGCCCGCGCCACGCCCTCCGGAACGGTCCACCGGCAGTTGGCCGACACCTTTGAAGAAGGCGGCGGTCATCCGGCCCTTGACGCCGGGAGTCGTGAAGTACTCGGCCTTGGCGATGAAGGTCACCTTACGGTCGAGGACCGCGGGGAGGAAGAACGAGTCCGAGAAGGACAGATGATTGCTCGCCAGTATCGCGGGGCCCTCGGCGGGAATGTTCTCGAGGCCTTCCACCCAGGGCCTGAAGGCGAGCTTCAGGGGCCCTCCGATGGAAAACTTCATTGCGCCGTAGATCACCCGAGTGCCTCCTGTGTGCGTAGATCAGACCTTAACCCGGAGCACTGCCCATGGGCCCGACGGCCCTGGTCGGTGTCAGTGCCGTCGCGTACGGTGAAGTACGCCTCGAAGTCCCGGGGTGATCGTCGCGTCACCCCCTTCTCAGAACAGGAGACCGAAGGTGCCGGTCCTTCCTGGAGCCGAGCCGTACCGCCATGCAGGTGGAGAGGCAGGTGTCCTCCTCTGCCACGGCTTCACCGGCTCCCCGCAGTCACTGCGCCCCTGGGCGGAGTATCTGGCCGAGCGCCGTCTGACCGTCTCGCTGCCGCTGCTGCCGGGGCACGGCACACGTTGGGAGGACATGCAGCTCACCGGCTGGCAGGACTGGTACGCGGAGGTGGATCGCGAGCTGCGCGCCCTGCGCGAGCGCTGCTCCCGGGTCTTCGTCTTCGGCCTGTCCATGGGCGGCGCGCTCGCGCTGCGGCTCGCGGCCAAGCACGGGGACGACGTCAGTGGGGTCGTCGTCGTCAACCCGTCGAACAGGGTGCACGGCCTGTCGGCGTACGCCCTTCCGATGCTCAGGCACGTGGTGCGTACGACGAGGGGCATCACCAGCGACATCGCCAAGGACGGCGTCGTCGAGATCGGCTACGACCGGGTGCCACTGCACGCGGCGCACTCGCTGCGGAACTTCGTCCGGCTGGTCGACGGCGAACTGCCGCAGGTCACACAGCCGCTGCTGCTCCTGCATAGCCTCCAGGACCACGTGGTGCCGCCGGCCGACTCGGAGCGCATTCTCAGCCGGGTGTCGTCCACGGACGTCACGGAGATCGTGCTGGAACGGAGCTACCACGTCGCGACGTTGGACCACGACGCGGACCGGATCTTCGAGGAGAGCTTCTCCTTCGTCGACCGGCTCGCGTCCGGCACCGGCAAGGAGGCCGAGTCGGGACAGGCAGACGACGTGGACCGGGTGGGTCAGGTCGGTCAGGTCGGTCTGCAGGAAGGGACGACCACTGATGGCTCAGCACGACTCGGACCGCGAGCCCGACGAGAAGGAGCCGCCACCCGGCGAGGAGCAGGGCCCGTCGTTCGACGAGGACGCCGCGTGGGCGGCGATCGTCGCCGGGTACGGCGAGGAGCCGCCGGACCCACCCGGTGCCAAGCCCTTCAAGTCGGTGGAGGACCTGGCACTCCTGGAACCCACGACGAACGACGCCGTTCTTCAGGACCCCAAGGTCGCAAAGGAAGCAAAGGAAGCCAAGGAAGCCAAGGAAGCCAAGGACGTGAAAGACGCCAAGGATGTGAAAGACGTCAAGGCCTTCAAGAATTCCAAGGACCGCGAGGACTCCAAGACCTCCGACGCGGACGACAAGCCCGGCTCCGAGAGACCGCTGGGCAGCTCTGTCGCCTTCGCGCCGGGCGTCGCGGGCCCGCGTGACTACGAGGCGCCCGAGCCGACCGAGAACGACTTCGACGAGGACGACGAGGGCCATTTCGTGCCGCCCGAGCCGCCCCCGCTGCCCTCAGCGGACACGACGGCCAAGTTCGCCTGGCTCGCCGTGCTCGGCGGCCCGCTCCTGTTCCTGCTCGCCGTCCTG
This sequence comes from uncultured Streptomyces sp., assembly GCA_946480485.1. Next base: position 4,981 of record CAMLJW010000154.1, read on the forward strand.
CTCGGCTGGCACATGACATGGTGGCTGGCCACACTGGGCATCGGCGGCTTCCTCGGCGGTTTCACCACACTGGTCATGCGGATGCGTCCCGACGACGAGGACGACGACGCCCCGGGGCGCGGCGCGGTGGTGTGACCAGCGCCCCTCTCCCCTCGCCACTGGACGGGCCACGCGCTGAGGGCGGCCAGGACCGGCACATGGGCAGATCCTGTCGACGCCTCCCTCGCACCACTCGCCCCCGAAGGGCCTCATAGGCTTCGGGTGGCTGCGCCGGACTCCGTCCGGCGGATGGGGTTGGCCCGCGGGGGCACGCGCAATGCCGCCAGCACGGGCAGATGATCCGAGGCCGCCCGCAGATCGGCCTCAGTCACACCCGGGGTGTCACGAGGTACCCCACAGCCCAGGACCTCGATGCCCTTCGTGGCGAAGATCGCGTCGATGCGCTGGTGGGGGTCCGCCGGCGTCGAGGTGTACTCCGCGCCCCAGGGGGCGGCCGCCCAGCAGTCCTGGAGACTGGCGGCGAGGCGCTTGAACGTGCGCCCGTTCGGCTCTTCGTTGATGTCGCCGCCTGCGAGCGCGTACGCGGTGCCGAGCGCGGCCAGCCGGTCGAGGAGCATGCCGCCCTGCTCGTATCGCTCGTCCTTCTGCAACGACAGATGGCAGCTCAGTACGCCGAGCCGCGCGCCGCCGAAACGTACGACCGCCGTGGCGAATCCGCGCCGGTGCAGACCCGGTGTGAGCGGCAGCAGCACATCCTCGGTCCGCTCGACCGTCGCGCGCAGCGAACAGAGCAGCGCGGGCCCCGAAGCGGTGGCCCCGCCTGAAAGGACCACCTGATCCGACGCGGCGGCGAGGCGGGCCAGTTTCTTGCGCCAGCGGAAGAACCGCGGCGCTTCCTGGACCAGTACGAGGTCGGGTTCGCAGGCGCTGATCACCCGGGCGAGCGCGGCGGTGTCGTCGCGCAGGGAGCGGATGTTGTAGCTCAGTACCCGGATGACGGCCGAACCGTCCGGCTCGCTACGGGAATCGGGCAGCAATGTGGCCATGGCGATCAAGGTTACGCAGAGTCCGTCACTGCGGTCACTCTTCCCGGAGCCGCTCTGCCGGAACGGCGGCGCCCGCGACCCGGGACGGGGTCCGGGCGCCGCCGTACGAAACGGTCGTTACATAATCGGGTCCGGCTGCCGGGCCAAGTCCGCCGCACCGACCAGACCGGCCTTGTTGCCGAGCTGGGCGGCGATGACATCGGCGACGGGGCGCCAGTTACCGCCGACGAGCCGGCGCCGGTAGGACCTGCGGATCGGATCGAGGACCAGCTCGCCCTCGTCCGAGAGACCGCCGCCGACGATGAACGCGGAAGGGTCGAAGAGGGAGGCCAGGTCGGCGAGGCCGGCGCCGGCCCAGCGGGCCAGCTCGCGGTAGGAGTCCACCGCGACCGGGTCACCCTGTCGGGCCGCCATCGAGATGTGCTTGCCCTCGATGCCGCCGGGGGTGCCGTCCCCGAGCGAGAGCAGGAGCTCCGCGTTCTCGGGCGTCGCGTTGGCCCGCTGCTTCGCGTACCGGACGAGGGCGCGCCCGGAGGCGTACTGCTCCCAGCAGCCCTGGTTGCCGCAGCCGCACAGCAGACCGTCCGGGACCATCCGGATGTGGCCGAACTCCGCGGCGACGCCGAAGTGGCCCCGTCGCAGCTTGTCGCCGATGATGATGCCGCCGCCCAGACCGGTGCCCAGGGTGATGCAGATGACGTTGCGGTGGCCCTTGCCCCCGCCGAACCTGTACTCGCCCCAGGCGGCCGCGTTGGCGTCGTTCTCCACGACGACCGGCAGACCCACCCGGCTCTCGACCTCGTCCTTCAGCGGCTCCTGCCGCCAGTCGATGTTGGGCGCGAAGTAGACCGTCGAGCGCTGACGGTCGACGTATCCTGCGGCGCCGATGCCCACGCCCGTGATCTCGTGCCCGGCCCGGGCACCGTCGACGGCAGCGGCGATGGCGTCCACGATGGCCTGCGGCGTGGTCGGGGTCGGCACCTTGAAGGTGGAGAGGATGTTGCCTTCCTCGTCGACCACACCGGCCGCGATCTTCGTGCCGCCGATGTCGACGCCGATGGTGAGTCCCATTCATCCCTCAGTTTCGGTCGAGCCCCGCTACTGCGGCCAACCGTACCCGAGCGGGTTCAGTCGAGGTCGATGTGTTCCCCGGGACCGGACTGCTCGTCCGGCTTGTGCGGGGCGCCGTCGCGGGTCCAGCGGCGCTCCTGGGCCTCAACCGCGGAGCGGTACGCGGCGAGCAGCTCGGAGCCGGCCGCGGCCAGGTGGTCGAAGACGTCGGGGTTGCGCTCTATGACGGGCTCGACAACGGCCCTGGCCTGCTGCACCACCTTGTTCACCATCTGCTGGGCGCCGCCGCCGGCCACCGCGCCGAACAGCGGCGACTGCAGCCCGGACAGCCTGTCGGAGACGGTGTCGACGAGCCTGCGCAGCTCCTCGGCGGCCGAGCCCGGAGGGGGACCGTGCTGAGCGCGGCGGCGGGCCTTCTCCTCGGCGAGATCCTCTGCGCACGCCTTGGCCCAGGCGTCGGCGTCGGCGTCGGACACACGCTCCCCAGAGTTCCCGGCTTCACTCGACCAGGGGGGACCCCCACCGTCGGGCCCGTCCTCCGCGGCGTCGGACGTAGGGCGCTCATCGCTCATGGCGGACTCCAAGCTTTGGCTCTGTACCACTCGACGTTACCCGAACGGGGGTATGCCGTTCACCGTCTCCGGGCCCATGGACCGGGACTCGGCCATCTGCTCCGGCAACGCGCACCGGGACGAGGTCACCTGCCTTGCGGCCACAGGTCCGGGTCGGGTACGAAACGGACGCGCAGTTCGCCGTCGCGCAGGGCGGCGCCGTCCACGGTGCAGCGGCGCAGGGCGGACGGGAGCGGAACGATCCGGCGGAACCGGCCGGCGGTGACGACGAGTTCGTCGCCGCGGCGGATGAGTTCGAGTTCCTCGCGTACGGCGCCGGGAAGGGGGATGTGCCATACGAAGACCCGGCCGCCGCCGTCGTCGGTGAGCCCGTCGGCCATCGGCCACTCGACCGGTCTCGGGGCGTCACCGGCACCGGGCACGGGGAGCGCGGAGAGGTCGGCCGTGCCGCGCGGATCACGACCGAGGTGCGGGACCTCTCCTACGTCGTACGTCCCCCGCCACTCGTCCAGTGCCTTGCGCTGCTGGGCCACGAGGCCGGCGAGCCAGGTGTCGGGGGACGCGTCGGGCAGGACGCGATTCGCGACCAGGGCGTCGGCGCGCAGACCGTGCAGGGCGAGGCCGGTGGCGGCGGTTCGGACGGCGTCGGTGCCTGCCGGGCCCGGTTCGGCGACCAGGCGGACGGTCGTCGTCCGGTCCGTCACGACGGCCTCGACGGCGGCCAGTTCGAGGTCCCAGCGAGCCGCCGTCTCGTACAGCCAGTCCGCGGGCATCGGGACACCGGCGAGGCGGCCGAGGACGGGTCGCAGGGCGCGCGCCGCCTGGCGCTCCTCGGGGAGCAGGCGGCGGAGGTAGCGGCGGAGTTGCTCGGGAAGTGCGAGCAGCGCGAGCGCGTGCGGGGTGGGGGGCAGGTCGACGACCAGCAGGTCGTACGTCTGAGCCGTCGCGGCGTCGCGGAGGGCACGCAGCAGGGCGAGCTCCTCCGCGCCGGGGAGCGGGGTGAGTTCCTCGGCCTCGAGGCGGGTGGCGCCCACCAGGTCCAGGGCGGACGCCGCACGGTCCTGGAACGCGAGCAGGTCCTCCCGGAAGCTCTCGGTGGCATCGGGGCGCCACGCCGTCAGGCCCGGGGCGGCCTCGACGGGGGTCCGGCCGGTGGGGGTGCCGAGGGCGGCGCCGAGGCTGTCGGTCCGGTCCGCGCTCAGTACGAGCGTGCGGGTGCCGTTGGCCTGGCGGGCGGCTTCCAGCGCCGTGGCCGCGGCCACGGTGGTGCGGCCGCAGCCGCCGGGGCCGGTGATCAGGAGGGTGCGCATACGCTCCGCTCGGGGTTGCTTGCCGTTGAGCCTGGGTTGCGACGGCGTCCGGTGCCGCAGAGGTGTGCCCACCGGTTCCGCCCTGCGGAACGATGGCCCACAGCGGTAGCCGCCGGTAGCCGCTACTTGTCTCCCGTCTCCACCCTCTTCTTCAGGCCCGCCAGTGCGCGGTCGATGATGACCTTCTCCGCCTTGCGCTTGATCATGCCGAGCATGGGGATCTTGACGTCGACCGTGAGCCGGTACGTCACCTCGGTCGCTCCCGAACCGGCGGTCCTGAGGATGTACGACCCGTCGAGTGAACGCAGCATCTGGGACTTGACGAGCGTCCAGGAGACCTGGTGGTCGCCGGTCCACGTGTACGCCAGGGTCTGGTCGTCCTTGATGGCGCCGGCGTCCATGACGAGGCGCACCTGCTCGGCGCGGCCCGCGTCGTCGCTGGCGAGCACCTCCGCCTCCTTCACCTCGCCGGTCCAGTCCGGGTAGCGCGCGAAGTCGGCGATCACTCCCATGACGTCGGCCGGTGCCGCCTCGATCGTGATGCTCGAGCTGGTGTGTTCCGCCATCGCCGTGGCTCCTCCAGATGCGGTCCGGAAAGGGGGTACTTCTCAAGGTTCTTACCTGCGGATGCAGCGTGAAGGCTACCGCGCGACGGGCGGCCGGCCATCCCCGGCCCCGGGACCGCCGCAAGCCCTCTCGCTCCAGGCCTCAGCACTTCGGATGTCACCACTCCAGAACCCATGGCTTCCCCGATCCGGCGAAGTGCCCGACGTTGACGCACTCGGTCACCCCCACCCGCATCCGCCGGGCCAGCGGCTGGTGGACGTGCCCGAAGAGCGAGTACCGCGGCCGGGTCCGCCGGATCGCGTCGAGCAGCGCCCGGCTGCCCCGTTCGAAGCGCCGCGCCACCGTGTCGTAGACGAGCTCGGGCACCTCCGGCGGGATGTGCGTGCACAGCACGTCGACCTCGCCGACGGCCTCGATTTTCGCGGCGTACTCCTCGTCGCTGATCTCGTACGGCGTCCGCATGGGCGAGCGCAGGCCCCCGCCGACGAAGCCGAAGACCCGGCCGCCGATCTCGACCCGCTCCCCGTCGAGCACGGTGGTGCCGGGCCCGGCGTATTCGGACCACAGGGTCGGCATATCGACATTGCCGTATGTGGCGTATGTCGGTGTGGGGAACGCGGCGAACATCTCGGCGTACTGCTTGCGTACGGCCTTCTCGATGGCCGCGCCGCGGTCGATGCCCGCCCACAGAACGCGGCCGAACTCCCGCGCCTCCTCGTAGCGGCGGGCGGTGCGCAACTCGACGATGCGGTCCGCGTTTTCGGCACCGAACAGGTCGGGGAAGATGCCGCGCGAGTGGTCGGCGTAGTCGAGGAAGAGCACGAGATCGCCGAGGCAGATCAGGGCGTCCGCGCCGGCGCCGGCTCTGGCCAGGTCATGGGCGTTCCCATGGACGTCGCTGACGACGTGGATCCGCGTCCTTCGGGTACCGCCCTGTGTGCCTGCCATGGCGATCAAGGGTAAGGCTGTGGAGTAGACGTGTGCAGACGTGATCGGATCTGCTGTACTTCCGAGTCAGGAATTGTGGGACTACGGTGCGCGGAGGGCCGCCCAGACGTGTGACGCAGGGAACATCTCTTCGGAACCCCCTGCCGTGGAGGTGGTACCGACGGGTAACGTCGGGCAGTCCAGTCGTACAAGGGTTTCAACCACTGAGTCCCGGAGCACGTGCCCAAGCCCGCTCCGTCGCATCACACGAGGTCGTGGCGTCGGCGCCCTATGAGGAGCAGCAGTCTTGCGCGAGTTCAGCCTTCCGGCTTTGTACGAGGTCCC
>CAMLJW010000155.1 GCA_946480485.1 uncultured Streptomyces sp.
CTCATCAGCGCTTCACCTCACCGATTCACCAGTTCGCGATTCAAGACTCAGGACGCCAGGAAAGCTCAGGACATTCAGGATCCAGAAGTACCGCGCGCCTCCCGTTCGGTCTGTTGACATATTCATGGGATCTCCTGCCCGACCGAACCGCCCGAACACCCACTCGTTCGGCACGGACGCTGTGACGCTGGTAACGCCTCGATCACATAGAGACAACCGGGCCATAACTTTGCCCGATGATGTCGGACACCTAGTCAGCCAGGGCCGCTTCCAACGTGTCGTGCACGCTGAAGACGGCGTCAACCCCGGTGATCTGGAAGACCCGGGCCACCACCGGCAGCATCCCGGCCAGGTGGACTTCGCCCCCGGCGGCCTCGGCTTTCAACCGGGCACCGAGCAGCACGTTCAGACCGGTGGAATCGCAGAACTCGAGCCGTGAGCAGTCCACAACGAGGCGCGCGAACCCCCGGTCGAGGCAGTCCTCGAGTGGTTCGCGCAACAGATCCACCGTGTGGTGATCCAACTCACCCGCCGGGGCCACGACGGCACTGGGGCCCTCTTGCCGCACCTCGACCAGAAGCCGGCCCGACTGTGCGCTGCCGACCGTCCCGCGGTCCATGCCGTCTCTCTTCCGACCGTCGTGGCTGTTGATTGACGCCCTTGAACACTACGCCTTCCCTACGACCTGGGACACCCGAACTACCGTCCAGAAACGGACATTTCACCAGGCAACGCACTTGCGGTGTGCCTGCGAAAGCGGGTAGGGCTAGGAGGGACACACATCGATACGGCCGGCTTTGGAGGCGCCGCACACCGCAGAGCACGTATTGGCATCGGCGGCCATATGCCGAGAACGATGGAGGACATCATGTCACCCCGGCTCGACGCATCGCAGACGCCCCAGGCGACGTCGACACCCTCTCCGGAACACACGTATCTCGTCCAGGACGAACTGGATGTATTCGTCCGACTTCCGGAGATCCCCCCCTTCGACAAGGTGGGGCCGGTGGACGCACGGGCCCTGTCCAAGACCCTTTTCGAGCGGCTCGAATCCCTGGAAGAAGGCACGCACGAGTATGCGTACGTACGCAACACACTGGTCGAACTGAACCTCGCCCTGGTGAAGTTCGCCGCCTCTCGGTTCCGCTCCCGCAGTGAGCCGATGGAGGACATCATCCAGGTCGGCACCATCGGCCTGATCAAGGCGATCGACCGCTTCGAGCTCAGCCGAGGTGTGGAGTTCCCGACCTTCGCGATGCCGACGATCATCGGCGAGATCAAGCGCTTCTTCCGCGACACCAGTTGGTCGGTGCGCGTCCCGCGCAGACTCCAGGAACTCCGTCTCGACCTGGCCAAGGCCGGCGACGAGCTCGCCCAGCAACTGGACCGCTCTCCCACGGTGGGAGAGCTGGCGGATCGTCTGTGCCTCTCGAACGAAGAGGTCGTCGAAGGGATGGCCGCGTCCAACGCGTACACCGCGTCCTCGCTGGACGCCCAGCCGGAGGAGGACGACTCCGAGGGCGCTCTGGCCAACCGCATCGGCTACGAGGACCACGGTCTGGAAGGCATCGAGTACGTCGAGTCCCTCAAGCCCCTGATCGCCGAACTCCCGTTTCGCGACCGGAAGATCCTGTCCCTGCGCTTCGTCGCCAACATGACCCAGTCGGAGATAGGCGACGAACTGGGCATCTCGCAGATGCACGTGTCGCGCCTGCTGTCGCGAACGCTGGTGCGCCTGCGGAAGGGACTGACGGTCGAGGAGTAGCCCCCGACACCCCTCTGCCGGTAACCGCCGAACTGAGCATCGCCGGGGGCTGGGGGCGGAGCCCCGGTACACGGCCTCGTCAGGTGCGGCGTCGTGGAGGAGAAGCCCGACGACAGGGCGGCCGTACACACCTGAATCACTGTTCAGGAACGGTTCACGCCCAGGACGTGGAGTACGTCAAGGAGCCGGCGTTGCAGGCGCTGCGCCAGGCCTGATCCGCCCGCCCGATCAGACCTCGCGGACGCCGCGCCGCCACACCTGGGTGACCAGCGGTACGCCCGGGCGGTACGCGAGGTGGACATGGCTCGGGGCATCGAGGAGGGCCAGGTCGGCGTACGCGCCCGGGCTGAGGCGGCCGATGTCGTCGCGGCGGAGAGCTGCCGCGCCGCCCGCTGTAGCCGACCAGAGGGCCTCGTCCGGGGTCATCCTCATGTCCCGTACCGCGAGGGCGACGCAGAACGGGACGGAGGACGTGAAGGACGAGCCCGGGTTGCAGTCCGTCGAGAGGGCGACCGTGGCACCCGCGTCGAGGAGACGGCGGGCGTTCGGCCACACGGCGCGGGTGGAGAACTCGGCGCCGGGAAGCAGGGTGGCGACCGTCGAGCTGTTAGCCAGCGCGTCGACGTCGTCGTCCGTTACGTGCGTGCAGTGGTCGGCGCTCGCCGCGTCGACTTCGACCGCGAGCCGGACGCCGGGGCCGTACGAGAGCTGGTTGGCGTGGACACGTGGATGCAGGCCCTTCGCCTTGCCGGCTGTCAGGACGGCGCGGGCCTGGTCGCCGTCGAAGGCGCCCTTCTCGCAGAAGACGTCGACCCAACGGGCGTACGGGGCACAGGCGTCGAGCATCTCGCCGGTGACGAGGGCGACATACTGCGCGGGACCATCCGGGTCGTCGGCGTGGTCGGGGCTGATGATGTGCGCGCCGAGGTAGGTCACCTCGTCGGTGTGGCGGGCGGCGATACGCAGGGCGCGGGCCTCGTCCTGGACGGTCAGGCCGTAGCCCGACTTCGTCTCCAGGGTCGTCGTGCCCTGGCGGAGGGCCTCGGCGAGGTAGTGCGTGAGATTCCGCTCCAGTTCCTCGTCCGTCGCGGCGCGGGTGGCGGCGACGGTCGTGCGGATGCCGCCCGCGCTGTAGGCCCGGCCCGACATGCGCGCGTGGAACTCCTGTGTGCGGTCGCCCGCGAAGAGCAGGTGCGAGTGGGAGTCGACGAAGCCCGGGATCACCGCCCGGCCGCCCGCGTCGACCCGATTGTCAGTGGCGGGTGCTTTGCTTGATTCACCGGTCCACACGATGCGGTCGCCGTCGATGACGAGGGCCGCGTCCTGGATCAGACCCAGGGGGGATCCGTCACCGAGGGAGGGGTCGTTGGTGACCAGGCAGGCGATGTTGGTGATGACGGTGGTGGGGCTGCTGGTCGGGCTGCTCATGGCGTCCTCGGGAGCGTGGGGGCTGGGGGCGGGCATCGGCAGGGCGGTCCGCCGGACAGGCTGCGTCAGGCGCGCAGGGCATCGATGGCGTCCGCGAGCGCTGAGGGGACGTCGGGGACGAGGGTGTGCGCCCCGTCTCGTACGACGTGACGGCCGGCCACGATCGTGTGGCGGACATCCGCGGCCGTCGCGGCGAATACGGCGGTCTCGGCTCCCAGGCGTGGCGGCGGTCCCGCTGTTCTGACCGAGTCGAGGGCGATGGTGGTGAAGTCGGCCAGGGCGCCGGGTTCCAGGGTGCCCGCCCGGTCCCAGCCGAGAGCCGCGTGGCCGTCGGCGGTGGCGGCGCGCAGGAGTGCGGCCGCTGTCCAGTGACCGCGGGTGCGGGTGCGCAGGCGCTCGTTCAACTCCATCGCGCGCGCCTCTTCGAGCAGGTCGACGACGGCGTGGCTGTCGGAGCCGAGGGAGAGCGGCGAGCCGGCTTTCTGCAGGGCGGCGGCGGGTCCGATGCCGTCGGCGAGGTCGCGCTCCGTGGTCGGGCACATGCATGTGCCGGTCGTGGAGTCGCCGAGCAGCGCGATGTCCTCGTTCGTGAGGTGCGTGTTGTGGACGCCCGTCGTGCGCGGGCCGAGCACACCGTGGTCGGCGAGCAGCCGGGTGGGGGTGCAGCCGTGCGCGGCCCGGCAGGCGTCGTTCTCCGCCGTCTGCTCGGACAGGTGCACATGGAGGGGGGCTTGCCGCTCCTCGGCCCACCGCGCCACCGTGGCCAGCTGGCGCCGGGGCACAGCCCGTACGGAGTGGATGGCCGCACCGATCCGCGCGTGATCCCGTTCCTTGAGAACTGAACAGCGTTCTGCCCAGGCTTCCGCCGTACCGTCACAGAAGCGGAGCTGGTGGTGGTTCGGGGGCTGCCCGCTGTGCTCGTTCAAGATCGCGGAGGAGAGGTAGGCCGTGTCGAGGAGCGTGATGCGGATGCCCGCATCCGCCGCGGCCTCGATCAGCGCCTCGCCCATCGCGTTCGGGTCGGCGTAGGGGGTGCCGCCCGGGGCGTGGTGGACGTAGTGGAACTCGCCGACCGCCGTGATACCGGCCAGCGCCATCTCGGCGTACACCGCGCGCGCGAGCGCGTGGTACGTGTCCGGGGTCAGCCGGTCCGCGACGGAGTACATGACCTCGCGCCACGTCCAGAAGGTCCCGGATCCGACCTGGACGGTGCCGCGCAGGGCGCGGTGGAAGGCGTGGCTGTGGGCGTTGGCGAGGCCGGGGACGGTCAGGCCGCGGAGGACTTCGGCGCCGGGAGGCGGGGCGTCGGTGCCTCTGCGGACGACCGCGATGCGGCCGTCGGAGACCTCGACGGCCAGGCCGGGCTCGACGAACGAGTCGAGCCAGGCATGCTCCAGCCAGTACGTCTGCGTCACCTGCAGGCCAGCCCTTCCAGTACGTCGGCGAGTGCGGTCACCCCGGCCACACAGTCGTCCTCGGCGGCGTACTCGGCCGGGGAGTGCGAGACGCCGGTGGGGTTGCGTACGAACAGCATGGCGGTGGGGATGCTCCCGGAGAGGATTCCGGCGTCGTGTCCGGCACCGGTCCCCAGGACGGGCACTTGTCGGTCCGTGCCCTTGCCGAGGATGCGGGCGAGTTCGTCGCGCAGGGCGTGCTCGAACTCGACGACGGGGGTGAACGACTCGCGGACGACGTGGAGTTCGACCCCATGGGCGTCGGCGTACGCGCGGGCCGCCTCCTCGATGCCGTTGACGACCGTGTCGAGGGTCGCCTGGTCCGCCGCGCGGGAGTCGAGCCAGCCGCGTACGAGGGAAGGGATGGCGTTCACACCGTTCGGCTCGACCGAGATCTTGCCGAAGGTGGCGACGGCGCCCGCGAGCCGGGCTTCCCGCCGGGCCGCGAGAACGGTCTCCGCGTAGGACAGCATCGGGTCGCGGCGGTCGTCGAGGCGGGTGGTACCGGCGTGATTGGCCTCGCCCCGGAAGTCGAACCGCCAGCGGCCGTGCGGCCGGATGGCACTGGCGATACCGACCCGGTCCCCGGAGAGATCGAGCGCACGGCCCTGCTCGACGTGCAGTTCGACGAACGCGCCGATCCGGGCGAGCCGCTCCGGATCCGGGCCGATGGCGGCCGGATCGTACCCGGCGCGCTCCATCGCCTGCTCCAGACTGACCCCGTCGGCGTCCGTGAGCCGCCGGGCCTGCTCGACGCCGAGCTGCCCGGCGCTGAGCCGGGACCCGACGCAGGCGAGCCCGAACCGGGCGCCTTCCTCGTCCCCGAAGTTGACGATGGCGAGGGGCTTGCCGAATTCGGCCCCTCGCCCGCGGAGTTCGTCCAGCGCGGCGAAGGAGGACACGACACCGAGGGGCCCGTCGAAGGCACCGCCATCGGGTACGGAGTCCAAATGGGACCCCGTGACGACGGCGTCCCCTGCTCCGGGATCCCCCAGCCAGGCCCACTGATTCCCGTTCCGGTCCACCTCATGGACCAGCCCACGTTGCTCGGCCTGCGCCCGGAACCAGGCCCGGCAATCGGCGTCGGCCTCGGTCCAGGCGTACCGGCGACAGCCGCCGGAGCCTGCGTCGCGCCCGATGGGCCCGAGGTCGCGCCACATCTCGTGGAACGAGGCGGACACGCCGCCGTACCGGGTCACGTCTCGTCACCCTCACGCATGGGAACCCGCACCCCACGCTGGTCCGCCACCGACTCCGCGATGTCGTACCCCGCGTCCACATGACGGATGACACCCATCCCGGGGTCGTTCGTCAGCACGCGTCGGATCTTCTCCTCGGCGAGCGCCGTACCGTCGGCCACGGTGACCTGGCCGGCATGGATGGAGCGGCCCATGCCCACACCGCCGCCGTGGTGGAGGGAGACCCAGGAGGCACCGGAGGCCACGTTCACCATGGCGTTCAGCAGCGGCCAGTCGGCGATCGCGTCGGAGCCGTCGAGCATGGCCTCGGTCTCGCGGTACGGGGAGGCCACGGAGCCGCAGTCGAGGTGGTCGCGGCCGATCGCCAGCGGGGCCCGCAACTCCCCGCTCGCCACCATGTCGTTGAAACGCTCGCCCGCCCGGTCCCGCTCGCCATGGCCCAGCCAGCAGATGCGCGCCGGAAGCCCCTGGAAGTGGACCCGCTCGCCCGCCATCCTGATCCAGCGGTGGAGCGACTCGTTCTCGGGAAAAAGGTCGAGGATCGCCTGGTCGGTCTTGGCGATGTCGGACGCCTCGCCGGAGAGCGCCGCCCACCGGAAGGGGCCCTTGCCCTCGCAGAACAGCGGCCGGATGTAGGCCGGCACAAAGCCGGGGAAGGCGAACGATCGTCCGTAACCGGCGAGTTGGGCCTCGCCGCGGATCGAGTTGCCGTAGTCGAAGACCTCGGCACCGGCGTCCATGAAGCCGACCATGGCCTCGACGTGCTTGGCCATCGACTCACGGGCGCGGGTGGTGAAGCCCGCCGGGTCCTTCGCCGCGTACGAGGCCATGTCGTCGAAGTCCACGCCGAGGGGCAGGTAGGCCAGCGGATCGTGGGCCGAGGTCTGGTCGGTCACGATGTCGACGGGGGCGCCCTCGGCGAGCATGCGCGGCAGCAGCTCAGCCGCGTTGCCGAGCAGGCCGATCGACAGCGGGCGGCGGGTGTCGCGCGCCTCCACCGCCAGCTGGAGGGCGTGCTCCGGGGAGTCGGCCCGCACGTCCAGGTACCGGTGCCCGATGCGGCGCTCGATCGCGCGCGGGTCGCAGTCGACACAGATCACGACCCCGTCGTTCATGGTGACGGCGAGCGGCTGCGCGCCACCCATACCACCGAGGCCGGCGGTGAGGGTGATCGTCCCGGCGAGCGAACCGCCGAACCGCTTCGCGGCAACGGCGGCGAACGTCTCGTACGTGCCCTGGAGGATGCCTTGCGTACCAATGTAGATCCATGAACCGGCCGTCATCTGGCCGTACATGGTGAGCCCGAGCCGCTCCAGGCGCCGGAACTCCTCCCAGTTGGCCCAGTCGCCCACCAGGTTGGAGTTGGCGATGAGCACCCGCGGCGCCCACTCGTGGGTCCGCATGACACCGACGGGGCGACCGGACTGGACGAGCATGGTCTCGTCCTGCTTCAGGGTCCGCAGCGTACGGACCATCGCGTCGAAGGAGCGCCAGTCGCGGGCGGCCTTGCCGGTGCCGCCGTAGACGACGAGCTTGTCGGGGTGCTCGGCGACCTCGGGGTCGAGGTTGTTCTGGAGCATCCGCAGGGCGGCTTCCTGCTGCCATCCCAGGGCGCTCAGTTCCGTACCGCGCGGCGCTCGAACGGGGCGGGGTCCTGACATGGTCTGCCTCCTGGCGGACATGAATGCTCCGTTGCTGCAGTGGATATTCACATCCTGACTTCATGAATAGAACTAGTCAACACGTTCTTGCGCCCGCATGGGCGCGGCGCGGGTGTTTGGCTGGATGTATGGCGGCATACACAGGGGACACGGACCCGACGGGCGAGGCGCGACACGCGGCGGCGGACGGGGGCGCGCGGAGGGACGAGGCCGTCCATGCGGCCGTGGGACAGGGGCTCGTCGGCCCCGCCACCCCCATCATCGGGCTCCTCGACGTCACCGGCATCCGCACCTCGGCGGCGGAGCTGCGCGCGGCCTTCGACGCGGCGGTCGCACCTGGCACGCCCGTCCTGCACGCGTTCGCGGTGAAGGCGACCCCGCTCGTGCCGGTACTGCGGCTGCTGCACAAGGAGGGCATCGGCGCAGAGGCCGCGAGCCCCGGCGAGCTGGCCCTTGCCCGCGCGGCCGGCGTGCCCCCGTCCCACACGGTCCTCGACTCCCCCGCCAAGACGTCGGCCGATCTGCGCGAGGCGCTCGCGCTGGGCGTCGCGGTCAACGCGGACAACCCGCAGGAGCTGGCCCGCATCGACCGACTCGTCCAGTCCGCGGCAACCCGCTCACCTCTGGGGCTGCGGGTGAACGCGCAGGTCGGTGCGGGTTCGATCGGTGCGCTGTCCACGGCGACGGCGACCTCGAAGTTCGGGGTCGCGTTGCGGGACGAGGGGGCGCGCGAGTGGGTCGTACACGCGTATCTGGACCGGCCGTGGCTGACCCGGCTGCACGCGCACCACGGCTCGCAGGGAATGCCGCTGGAGCTGATGGCGCGCGGGGCGGCGGAGACGTACGGGCTCGCCGAGGAGATCAACGCGCGCGCCGGGTGGCGGCAGATCGACACGATCGACATCGGCGGCGGGCTGCCGGTGAACTTCGCGTCGGATGCCCGAACGCCGACATACGGGCAGTACGCGCGGCTGCTGGCGACGACGGTGCCAGGGCTGTTCGGCGGGCGGTACGGCCTGGTCACGGAGTTCGGGCGGTCGCTGCTGGCCAAGCACGGGGTGGTGCTGGCACGGGTCGAGTACGCGAAGACGGCCGGGGGGCGGGCGATCGCGGTGACGCACGCGGGGGTGCAGGTGGCGGCCCGCACGGTCTACGCGCCCGCGCTGTGGCCGCTGCGGGTGGGCGCGTACGACGCGACGGGGCGCCCGAAGCAGGGGCCCGACGTCGTGCAGGACGTGGCGGGGCCGGCCTGCTTCACGGGTGATCTGCTGGCCGAGGGGCGTTCGATGCCGTTGCTCGAACAGGGCGACTACGCGGCCGTGCTGGACACGGGGGCGTACTACTTCGCACACCACTACGCGTACAACTCGCTTGCGCGGCCAGGTGTTTACGGGTTCGGGCCGGGGCCGGAGGGCGGGGTGCGGTTCGCCGTCGTGCGGGCGCCGCAGACGCTGGAGGAGATCGTGGCGGAGTCGGGCGGGGCGCACGCGGCAGCGCTGACCGGCACGCTGTGAAGTGCTCACACGGGTGAACCTCTGATGCACCTCTGAACTTCGGCCCCGCGCGCATCCCGGGGGCACCATCGGGCAGAACTCCCTCGAATGGATCATCAATCGGGGGAGGTTCTCTTGTCCACCACCGAATCCAGCAGCGGCGCGCAGTCACCCGCCGGGGAACCGGCACTCAAACGCGCCATCGGCCCCAAGCTCCTGATTCTCTTCGTGATCGGCGACATCCTCGGGACCGGCATCTACGCCACCATGGGCAACGTCGCCGGGAAGGTCGGAGGAGCGCTGTGGCTGCCGTTCGTCATCGGCTTCGTCGTGGCGATCCTGACGGCGGCGTCGTACGTCGAACTCGTCGGCAAGTACCCGCAGGCGGCCGGGGCGGCTCTCTACACGCAGAAGGCGTTCAAGGTCCCCTTCCTGACCTTCATCGTCGCGTTCATGGTGATGTGCTCGGGCCTGTCGTCCGCGAGTGCGGCGGCCCGTGCGTTCAGCGGTGACTATCTGGCCGAGCTGACGGGCGACGCGCTGCCGCCGACACTCATCGCCATCTGCTTCATCCTGCTCCTCGCCGCGCTGAACCTGCGGGGCGTCTCGGAGTCGGTGAAGACGAATGTGATCCTGACCCTGGTCGAGCTGACGGGCCTGCTGATCATCCTCTCGATCGGCGCGTACGCCGTGATGACGGGCGACGGGGAGCCGTCCCGGCTGACCGAGTTCGAGGCGAGTGGCACCGGGTCCGCCCTGATCACCAGCGTGCTGGGAGCCACGGCCCTGGGCTTCTTCGCGTTCGTGGGCTTCGAGGATTCCGTCAACATGGCGGAGGAGACGCAGGATCCCGTACGCACCTTCCCGCGGGCGATCTTCATCGGGGTGACGGTGACCGGCACCATCTACGTGCTGGTGGCGCTCGTGTCGTCACTTCTGGTCGACCAAAAGGTGCTGGAAGGATCCAGCGGCCCGCTCCTGGAGGTCGTGAAGGCGGGCGGCGTCGACTTCCCGCACAAGCTTTTCGCGCTTATCGCGCTGTTCGCCGTCACCAACTCCGCGCTGATCAACATCATGATGGCCTCGCGACTCTGCTACGGCATGGCCAACGAACGTATCCTGCCCCGTGGCATGGGCCGCGTTCTGCGCCGCCGCCGCACCCCCGTCGCCGGCATCGTCTTCGTGTCACTGCTGGCGATCGGCCTGGTCTCGACGGGCGAGATCGAGGGCCTGGGCGACACGACGGCGTTCCTGCTCCTGTGTGTGTTCGCCGTGGTCAACATCGCGGTCCTCGTCCTGCGCCGCGACCCCGTGGACCACACCCACTTCCGCACCCCCACCGCCCTCCCGGTCCTCGGCGCCCTCACCGCCCTGATCCTCGCCAGCCCGCTGGCCGACCGCCCGGCGGACGTATACATCCGCGCGGGAGTCCTGCTGGCGATCGGCGTGGTCCTGTGGGCGGTGAACAAGGTGGTGCTGCGGGTACGGGGGGGAGGAATAGCAGAGGGGGAGCAAGCTGGAAGAGGCGTTGGCGACCCGGAGGCGGAGGGGCGTCCTGCGGCCGCCGACGGCGACCGCGACGGCGACGGCTAGCAACCCCTGCAGGAAACCCGCACGGGACCAACAAGGCCGCAGGGGTCGGGCGCGTCTGGGGCGCGGGTGGGAGAACCGCCCTCCGGGGGCCAGGGCACACGACCGACCAGCGGCAGCCGCCCCGCTACACCAGTACGTCCCCCCGACGCCGCGCCCCACCGG
>CAMLJW010000156.1 GCA_946480485.1 uncultured Streptomyces sp.
CTCGACGGCGGCTACCTCCACGAGGTCGCCGAACGCGGCCGCAACCTCTCCGCCGGACAGCGCCAGTTGATCGCCCTCGCCCGCGCCGAACTCGTCGACCCGGACGTCCTCCTCCTCGACGAGGCCACGGCAGCCCTGGATCTGGCCACCGAGGCCCAGGTCAACCAGGCGGCGGACCGCATCGCGGGCCGCCGTACGACCCTGGTGGTCGCCCACCGCCTGACGACCGCGGCTCGCGCGGACCGGGTCGTGGTCATGGATCACGGGAGCGTCGTGGAGGACGGCACGCATGACGAGCTGCTCGAACGGGGCGGACGGTACGCGGAGTTGTGGCGGCTGTTCGTGGGACAGCCCGTCGCGGAAGTCAGTACGTCGATCTGACCTGTTGGGCCACGGGTAAACACACGGGTGAACAGGCGAGGCCCGTGCCAAACGCTCCACACACGCCAAACGCAGCAAAGCGCCAGCAGACCCCGATGAGGCAACCTCCGGCCCACGTGATGCGTCGTTACGTCAGTACGCCGACTGCTGCGGGAGGAACAACAGTGGACAAGGGTGCGATACGCCGGCGGCTGGCGCTCGGCATGGCCGTGCTGACCGCCTCGGGGCTGCTGTCGCTCGCGGGCCCGGGCACGGGTGACGCGCAGGCGGCGGCGCTCTGTTCCGGCCGCAAGGTGCGTACTCTGCTCTTCTCCACGGGCTCCGTGCAGATCTACAAGAAGCGTGGTTACGTCTGCGTGGTGAGCATGCCCAAGAAGCCGGGCGCCCGGAGGTCCATGTCCGTGAGCGTGCGGGCGCGCGGCAACCGGCCGGCGCTCGACAAGGGGCGCTTCAGGCGACACGCGGGCCCGGTGACCGTGCACGCGGGCCGCCGCTGCGTGTGGGTGAAGGGTTCCGTCGGCTCGGGCTCGACGAGCTCGGGCTGGATTCTCTGCTGACTCCCTGCCGACGGTATGGATCACCTCGAGTTGCCCTACGCCGACTCGTTCAGCAACCGCGAAAGGTGCTCCCGGCCCGCGCCCAGCAACCCCTCCAGAGGCGCGGCGGACTCGTACCACCGCTTCTCGTACTCCCAGCACAGCCAGCCGTCCCAGCCCTCGCGGCTCAGGAGCTCGACACACTCCGTGAGCGGGAGGACGCCCGCGCCGAGCGGCAGGGGGGTGGTGTCGTCGGCGGAGGCGATGTCCTTGACCTGGATGTAGCCGAGGTAGGGGGAGAGGGCCGCGTAGGTCGACGAGGGCTGTTCGCCGCCGAGCCAGGTGTGCATGACGTCCCAGAGGGAACCGACATGGCGGTGGCCGACCAGGCCGAGGACGCGGATGGCGTCCGCGCCGGTGCGGTGGGAGTCGTGGGTCTCCAGGAGGATGCGTACGCCCAGGTCGGCGGCGTCCTCCGCGGCCGTGCCCAGACGGCGTGCGGCCGTCGCGTCGGCTTCCTCGGTGCTCTGTTCGGGGCCCGCGCCGGGGAAGACGCGGATGGAGGGCGCGCCGAGGTCGCGGGCCAGCTCGAGGAGCGCGCGGATTTCGTCGAGTACGGGAGCGTCGTCGCCCGGGGCCGCCACCCGCGCGTATCCCGCCAGGCCCAGGATCTCTACGCCGGATGCCTTGAACTCGGCGGCGATGTCGGCTCGTTGGTTCGGGGCGAGGGCGGGGTGGACCGGCTCCTCGGGGTGCGTGCGCAGCTCGACGCCGTGGTAGCCGTGCGTGGCCGCGAGCCGTACCACGTCGGGGATCGGGAGTCCAGGAACGCCGAGGGTGGAGAACGCCAGTTTCATGCCGGGACCATACCCGTACCCGTCACTCGCACGTGCCGTGCAGGTTCAGTCCTGCGTGCCGTGCGGGTCCGCACGGCAGTGCTGGCCGACGAGCCCCACGCCGAAGGAGCCGACAAAGTGGTGCGGTTTGCCGGTGTGTGCGGAGGGCGGCCTCGGCACGGGCAGGCGTGGGCGGACATCTCGGCGTGTCCCCTCGCGCCCGGCGTGTCCCCCACGGGAACGGTAGGGGCGGCGGGGCGAAACCGCCCGTTCACCCCTTGGGCACCGCCGTAGAGCCGCGCACCATCAACTCCCCCGGCACCGTGGCGATCCCGCCCGGCGGCGGCTCCTCCCGCCCCATCGCGATCCGCCCGGCCCGGGCGCCCGCCTCCGACAGCGGCAGCCGCACGGTCGTGAGGGCGGGCACCGCGTCCACGCTGAAGGGGAGGTCGTCGAAGCCGACGACGGAGATGTCGTCGGGGATACGGAGCCCGGTGTCGCGCAGGGCGGCGCACGCGCCGAGGGCGACGGCGTCGTTGGCGGCGGCGATAGCGGTCAACTTCGGGTCGCGGCGGAGGAGTTCGAGGGCGGCCTCGTAACCGGAGAGGCGGTCGTAGCGGCCGTACACGGTGTGGAGGGGGTTGTCGGGGAGGTCGTGCGCTTCCAGCGCGGCCCGGTGGCCCTCCAGACGGTGGCGGGTCGTGGTGCGTTCCTCGGGGCCCGCGATGTAGCCCATGCGGCGGTGACCGAGTTCGATCAGGTGCTCGGTGAGCTGCTGACCGCCGCCGCGGTTGTCGAAGGTGAGCGCCACCGCGTCGGTGTCGGCCGGTGCGGGCGGCCGCCCGCACAGCACCACCCGGGTCCCGGCGTCCGTCAGCCTCCGCAGCTTCGCCGCGACGGCCGCCCCATGCGTGGAGTCCTCGACCGCCCCGCCCGTCAGCACCACCGCCGCGGCGCGTTGGCGCTGAAGGAGCGTGAGGTAGGTAAGCTCGCGCTCCGGGGAGCCGCCCGTGTTGCAGACCACGCCCAGCCGCTCCCCGCCCGCGCGCCCGCCCGGCCCGCCGATCCCGGACTGGATCGCCGCCGCCATGATCCCGAAGAACGGGTCGGCGATGTCGTTGACCAGGATCCCGACCAGGTCGGAGGTCGCGGCGGCCAGCGCGCTCGCGGGTCCGTTCAGTACGTAGTCCAGCTCGTCCACGGCACGCAGCACCCGCTCCCGCGTTGTCGCGGCCACGGGGTAGTTGCCGTTCAGCACACGGGACACAGTGGCGGGCGAGACCTGCGCGCGAGCCGCCACGTCCGCCAGGGTCACGGTCATCTGTCGTCCTCCGGTCACGCCTCGACGCCGGTACGTCGTCCACGTCCGTACGTCCTCAGGGCGCGGATCGTACTGTCTGTGCGGTGGGGCGTGCCGCGACCTGGCAAAAACCGCGTCGCCCCGAAAGACGTCGTGCACACGTCATCTTCCGGTGTCCCGGCCGGAACGCCGCATATCTCACCACCGCACGGTCTTGTCCGATCCGCTGTACAGAGGCTAGCTTCTCCTCGTATAGAAAGCGCTTGCTGTCACGCTCACCTGTTCACCTGCGGGGCGTACGCGGCGCAGACGCGTACGAAAGGAATGACGTGACACGCAAGACGGTGCGCATAGCGATGAACGGCGTGACGGGACGCATGGGCTACCGACAGCACCTCGTCCGCTCGATCCTCGCCCTGCGTGAACAGGGCGGCCTCGATCTCGGCGACGGCAACGTGCTGTGGCCCGAGCCGGTTCTCGTCGGGCGTCGCGACTACGCCCTGAAGGCGCTCGCGGACCAGCACGGACTCGAGCACTGGTCCACCAGCGTGGACGACGTCCTCGCCGACCCGACGATCGACATCTACTTCGACGCCCAGGTCACCTCCGCGCGCGAGGGAGCGATCAAGAAGGCGATCGAGGCCGGCAAGCACATCTACACCGAGAAGCCGACCGCGACCGGTCTCGAGGGCGCCCTTGAGCTCGCTCGTCTGGCCAACGCCAAGGGCATCAAGCACGGCGTCGTGCAGGACAAGCTCTTCCTCCCCGGCCTGCTCAAGCTCAAGCGCCTCATCGACGGCGGCTTCTTCGGGAAGATCCTGTCCGTCCGCGGCGAGTTCGGCTACTGGGTCTTCGAGGGCGACTGGCAGACGGCACAGCGCCCGTCCTGGAACTACCGCGCCGAGGACGGCGGCGGCATCGTCGTCGACATGTTCCCGCACTGGGAGTACGTGCTCCACGAGCTGTTCGGGCGGGTCAAGTCCGTGCAGGCGCTGACCGCGACCCACATCCCGGAGCGCTGGGACGAGCAGGGCAAGCCGTACCACGCCACCGCCGACGACGCCGCGTACGGCATCTTCGAGCTGGAGAACGGCGCCATCGCCCAGATCAACTCCTCCTGGGCGGTCCGAGTCAACCGGGACGAGCTCGTCGAGTTCCAGGTGGACGGCACCGAGGGCTCGGCCGTCGCCGGACTGCGCAACTGCCGTGCCCAGCACCGCAGCTCCACCCCGAAGCCGGTGTGGAACCCGGACATCCCCGCCACCGAGGTCTTCCGCGACCAGTGGCAGGAGGTCCCCGACAACTCCGAGTTCAACAACGGCTTCAAGGCCCAGTGGGAGCTCTTCCTCCAGCACGTCTACGCCGACGCGCCCTACCACTGGGACCTCCTCGCCGGCGCCCGCGGGGTCCAGCTCGCCGAACTGGGCCTGAAGTCCTCGGCCGAGGGCCGCCGCCTCGACGTACCGGAGATCTCGCTGTGACGATCCAGAGGACCCAGGCCACTCGGACGATCCAACTGCCGGGCGCCGACGGGGTGCTGCGCGCCTACACGCCGCGTACGGAGCCGCTCGCCGTCACCACCGGAGCCCCGCTCACCTCGCGTACGGTCTTCTCGGCGGCGCACGTCGTCGCCGATCCGTACGCGGACGTCTCGCCGGACTCACCGGCCGCCGTCGACTGGGACGCCACCCTCGCCTTCCGCCGCCATCTGTGGTCGCACGGGCTCGGCGTCGCGGAGGCGATGGACACCGCCCAGCGGGGCATGGGCCTGGACTGGGCGGGGGCGTCGGAGCTGATCCGCCGCTCGGCCGCCGAGGGCAAGGCCGTCGGCGGGCTGATCGCGTGCGGCGTGGGCACGGACCAGCTGACCGGGCCGGCCACGCTCGAGGAGGTGCGCGCCGCGTACGAGGAGCAGTTCGCGCTCGTGGAGGGGACGGGCGCGCAGGCGATCCTCATGGCGTCGCGGGCGCTGGCCGCCGCGGCCCGCGGCCCCGAGGACTACCTCGCCCTGTACGGCCATCTCCTGCGCCAGTCCGCGGAACCCGTGATCCTGCACTGGCTCGGCCCGATGTTCGACCCGGCCCTGGAGGGCTACTGGGGCTCGGCGGACCTGGACGCCGCGACCGACACCTTCCTGGAGGTCCTGGCCGCGCACCCGGACAAGGTCGACGGCATCAAGGTCTCCCTCCTGGACGCCCAGCGGGAGATCGACCTGCGCCGCCGCCTGCCCCGGGGCGTCCGCTGCTACACGGGCGACGACTTCAACTACCCCGAACTGATCGCCGGCGACGAGAAGGGCTTCAGCCACGCGCTGCTCGGCATCTTCGACCCGCTGGGCCCGCTGGCGGCGGAGGCCGTACGCGTCCTCGACACGGGTGACGTGAAGGGCTTCCGTGAACTCCTCGACCCCACCGTCGAGCTGTCCCGCCACCTCTTCCAGACCCCGACCCGCTTCTACAAGACGGGCGTGGTGTTCCTGGCGTGGCTGGCCGGCCACCAGTCGCACTTCACCATGGTCGGCGGCCTGCAGTCGGCCCGCTCGCTTCCGCACTTCGCCAGCGCGTACGAACTGGCCGACGGACTGGGCCTGTTCCCGGACCCGGCGCTGGCTCAGACGCGCATGAAGAACCTGCTGTCGTTGTACGGAGTGAACCAGTGAGCCTTTCCCGTTTCTCCATCAACCAGATGACGGTGAAGCAGCTGTCACTGCCGGAACTGGTCGACGCCTGCCTGGAGCTGGGCGCACCCGGGGTGGGTCTGTGGCGTGAACCGGTCCGGTCATACGGCCTGGAAGCGACGGCCAAGCTGGTCCGCGACGCGGGGCTGGCGGTCACCACCCTCTGCCGCGGCGGCTTCTTCACGGCGATCGAACCGCAGGAGCGCGCGAAGGCACTGGGCGACAACCGCCGCGCGATCGACGAGGCGGCCACACTGGGCACGGACACGCTGGTGCTGGTCTCCGGCGGCCTGCCGTCAGGCTCCAAGGACCTGAACGGCGCCCGGGAGCGCATCGCCGACGCACTGGGCGAGCTGGGCCCGTACGCGGCCGAGCGCGGCGTACGCCTGGCCATCGAGCCCCTGCACCCGATGTACGCTTCCGACCGCTGCGTGGTCTCGACCCTCGCCCAGGCCCTGGACATCGCGGAACGCTTCCCGGCGGACCAGGTCGGCGTGACGGTGGACACGTACCACATCTGGTGGGACGACACGGCCCCCGCCCAGATCGCCCGCGCGGGTGCCTCCGGGCGCATCCACACCTTCCAACTCGCCGACTGGACCACCCCGTTGCCCAACGGCGTCCTCACCGGGCGCGGTCAGCTCGGCGACGGCTCCATCGACATGCGCGAGTGGCGCTCGTACGTCGAGGAGGCCGGCTACTGCGGCCCGATCGAGGTCGAACTGTTCAACGACGGGCTGTGGGCGCGGGACGGGCGGGAGGTGCTGGCCGAGACCGCGGCTCGGTTCGTGGAGCACGCGGCGTAGGTGCGGGGCGGGGCGGGGCGGGGCGGGCCGCGCGCCGCGCGCCACGCGCCGTGGGGCGGCGGTCTGTCGGGCGGGCATCCGATGCCCGCGGTGTAGCTGTGGCCCGGCACGGCGATGGGCAGATCTGGACCGGTCCGGCAGCCGTGACCAGCCCTGCCGCGGCCGGCGCGTGACCCGGATCTGCCTATCCCCTATCCAGTGGTCCACTCCACCGCTCGACCGTGAAACCCGGCTGGTCCTGTGCGCGCGACGCAGGACCAGCCATCTGCCGTCTGCCCAGATGGCGGCGACGCGCGGGCTTGCTCCCGGCCTGCGCGGGCAGTTCGTCCCGGGAGGGTTACTCGGGGTTTCCCGCAGGTGGGGGCCCGTAGCCGGGGCGAAGGAACGAGAGCCGGTCGGCGATGAGAGCGAGCCAGCCGCTCGGGCTGTACGGCGCCAGTGGGTCGACCTCCATACCCAGCTCGGCGACGGCCAGGGCGTAGTCGGAGTCCTCCAGGTCGAGGGCGAGCAGCTCGTGCAGTTCCCCGACGAGGCGGGCCACACACTGCGGGTCGGTGGAGGCCCGGTAGTCCTCGACAGCCGCGTCGTGGTCGTCGAACTCGTCCGGCATGTCCTGCGAGAACCAGCCTCCCAGGAACTGGGCGAGCTCGGGGAAGCGGGCTTGCCACTCCCAGTGGGTGGCGGGGGAGGCCGGGGACGGGACCTTGCCCTCTTCGATGCTGCGCTTGATGTGGTCGGCGAGGCAGAACAGCCACCCCTGGACGTCCGACTCGGGCAGGCCGACATCGGGAATGCCGTAGAACTCGCCGAGGCGTAGCCGGAGTCGGCCGGGTGGGTTGCGTGCGTACTCGCGAAGCTGCTGCTCGGCGACGGCCGGCGCCCAGGGGCGGGTGTGCCAGGTGTGGCGCAAGTAGGCGGTCAGGGCCTGGCTGGGCTTATCCGGGGTGTCGTCGGCCGGTTGTCCGGCGTAGGCACGGATCACCTGGTCCAGTTCGCCGTAGCGGCGGTCGTGTTCGAGGGGGCTCAAGGGCACGGGATCGGGCCTTACAGGTAGAGGGGAAACGTGGCGTGAACGACGAAGCCGTGTGGACGGGACGCGTCCCGCTTCAGGATCACGCGTGCTGCCCGTACGTCGACGGGCTCCCGTCCGGCCAGCAACATCGCCTGCAGCAGCACCCGGCCGACCGGTTCGGGCCGTGAGGGCCAGCTCGCCTCGATGGTCAGGCGCCGCCGCGTGGACAGGGCAAGCCAGCGGTGAATGAACTGCTCGTTGGCCGTAACGACCTGTTGAGTGGCCCACTGGGCGGTCTCATGGTCGGGGTAGGTCGAGGTGTGGGTACGCATGGTGTGGCTCCAGATGGTTCCGAGCGAGACCTGGGCCGGACTGTTCCGACGGCGCCTACGCCGAGATCCAGTTCGGCGGATGTTGCTCGCGCATGTGCGCGGTGAAGGTCTCGACGATGAAAGGAAGCCAGTCGGACCAGGCAAGAGTTCCCGATCCCAGGCCGCTTTCGTCCTCGAAGAATCGCCGCAGCGATTCTTCGTCGTGAAAAATGGTCAATGCTTCCGTGCACTCCGCTACGACAGGAGGAAGGCGCCACAGGCAGATGGGATGACAGTGCTCGATGAAGAGCTGCAGACCGTCGGCCTCGGTCATCTCGTCTTCGGTGGCCATGCCGTCCTGGCCGTAGTAATTCAAAAGAAATTCACTGAGCTGTGGGAAACGGCGCCCAAGTTCACGACTCGTTGGGGTCGCCCCTGAAAGCTTGGTCACGAAGCTGGATTTCCAGGATTCCGTGTGTGCCGCAATGGCCCGCAGCACCGTCCACGGTTCGTCCGTCGCCCAGCTGGCCACCAGCCTGCGCAGGTCCGCGGGGACGACCGCACCGCTGTGAGCGCCCGGATCGAGGGCGTCGGCGATCAGGCGTACCTCCGCGGCCACCTCATAGAGGTTTCTTCCGCCCCTTTCTCCCGCCAGCCACAAGGATCGCAGCACGGGCTCCAGGACAGTATCGCGCTCCTCCGGGCGGTCGGGCATGCGGCCGCCGCGGAACACCGAAAGCAGCACCCGCACACCCTCGAAGCGGAAGTGGTTGACCGTGTCCTCGCTGAGCATGGTGCCTTGCCGCTCCTCAGTTCTTCGTGGGCGTGGAGGTGATTAGCGTAAACGGAGGGTCCAGATTTGTGTTGGGATCGGGGTCGGGCTTCACCCGGATCTGTACGCCGTGAGATTCGGCGACGTGCGGAGGCAGACCCGTCTGCAGGCTCTGCAGGTAATCCGCCTTGGAGATACTGCTGCCCGTCACCGGACCATTGGGGTCATGGTAGGTGAAGGTCTTGTTCGGAGGCTGGTACGGAGGGCCGCTGACCAGGTAATCCCTGATCTCGTCCTGCTTCTCGTCGATGCAAAGCTGTGTGTACTTCTGTGCGTCGGCCATGTCCTTGAAGGTGGACGCGGCGGGAATGTTGCTCTGATCCCGCAGGCGCTGGACGAGTTGGGCGTCCGTTTTACCGACGTGCTTGTCGACACCGTGCGAGTTCTCGATGTACTCCTGACCCGCCAGGTCGATCGGGTATCTGTGGTTTCCGGCCGAGTCGTTGGGCACGGTCCACTGGTGTTCCTTCTTGAAGTCGTTGAGTGCCCGCGTCCCGAAGGCCTCCGAGCGGGCCTCCTCCGCGTGGTAGGTGGGGGCGCTGAGCCTCGCTTCCTCCAAGTCGGGTTTGAGCGCCCTTAGCTGAGGCGTCAGTCCATTGACTCGGGCGTTGTACGCCTCGACCACCGCATTCAGGGCCACGGTGTCGATATTGAGGGTGATCTCGACGCTGAGCTCCGCGGCACCTGTGGCGAGTCCTTTGATGAAGCGGCCTACGGCCTTGGCGCCCTCCTTGGCGTCTCGCACGTCGAGGCCATCACTGAGGTCAATCTTTCCGACTGCTTCGCGCACGGCCTTCATATAGATGTCCCAAACCTTGCCGTTCAGGTCGACGGTGGCCTCGGCGAAGTCGTAGAGCAGATCGCTGACCTTGCGCGCCGTGTCGAAAAGCACCGTCATGACCGGATGGTTCGCGGTCTGGTTGGATGCCTTGTCGTGCTTCCATTTGTAGGTGCCGTTGTTCTTGCCCCAGGCCGTCGTTCCCCATAAGGAGCTGCAGAAGTGGCGCATCGCGTCGTGCCACTCACTATTGCTCTGCTGCGTGATGCCACTCACCAGGTCGGTAAGGGTGCTCTCGGTCATGGAAAGGGTGATCGTCATGTCAGTCCAGGACTTGGACAGTTCGTTGAGATAGTGCTGCTGCGGATACGGGTACACCTCGGCCACCTTGCCCCAGCGAAAGGCGTGTTCCAACAGTGGCCGGATAATGTGCCAGACGACGTTTGGGATGTGCTCCAGCAGCGATCGGACGAAATCGTCGCCGCCGTCGTCGTCGCCCCACTTCAGGTCAGGGACCGTGCCGTATTTGGGGGCCTTGTCGACGACATGGGGCGGCGGCTGGACCTGGGGCCTGGTCTTGCCGGAGGGGTCGTTGGCGGCCTCGGCCTTCGAGTAGTTGTTGGCGGTGCTGGCGAAGCCGACGGCAGCGCCGCCGATACTCTCCACGGACCTGGCCCACACTTCCAGGTAGAGGTTGCCGGTCTCGACGTATGCCTTGGCGAAGTCCTGCGCGGCGGTGCCGTAGCCGCCCGCATCCGGGTACTTCTGCAACTCGGTGAGCAGGTTCCTGGCGGCTTTGTCGAACGTCGTCTGGTTTCCGGCGAAGCCACCCGCGACGTGGTGCAAGTTGGAGGGCTTGACGTCGATGGTGCCGCCCTGGCCCGGAGGAGGCGTTGCCATCAGGCCGCCCCCCAACCGCGCAAGACAGCCTGGTGCGCGATCGAGTAGTTGACGTGTCCGGTGGTGACGATTTCGTGCAGCCACTTCTGGGCGGCCTGGAGATCCTGGGCCGAGCGGTCCCACTCGTCGAGCTTGTCGACGAAGACCTCGCGGGTCTCGCCCTCCCAGGACAGTACGACCGGTACGACGCGGTCGTAGAGGTCGTCCAGCTTGCCGTTGAGCTTCTTGAGGATGTCCTCCAACTCGGCGGCGAGTTCGTGAAGGGTGGTGAA
>CAMLJW010000157.1 GCA_946480485.1 uncultured Streptomyces sp.
CGTAGGCGCCCTCGTCGACGATGATCAGCGTCCGCTCGAACTGGCCCATGTTCTCCGTGTTGATCCGGAAGTAGGCCTGGAGCGGGATCTCGACGTGCACGCCCTTCGGCACGTAGATGAAGGAGCCGCCGGACCACACGGCGGTGTTCAGCGAGGCGAACTTGTTGTCACCGACCGGGATGACCGTTCCGAAGTACTCCTTGAACAGCTCCGGGTGCTCCCTGAGGGCCGTGTCGGTGTCCAGGAAGATGACGCCCTGCTCCTCCAGGTCCTCGCGGATCTGGTGGTAGACGACCTCCGACTCGTACTGGGCCGCGACACCGGCGACGAGGCGCTGCTTCTCCGCCTCCGGGATGCCGAGCTTGTCGTACGTGTTCTTGATGTCCTCGGGCAGTTCCTCCCAGGACTCCGCCTGCTTCTCCGTGGAGCGCACGAAGTACTTGATGTTGTCGAAGTCGATGCCCGACAGGTCCGAGCCCCAGTTCGGCATGGGCTTCTTCTCGAACAGGCGCAGGCCCTTGAGGCGGAGCTTGGTCATCCACTCCGGCTCGTTCTTCTTCGCGGAGATGTCGCGGACGACGTCCTCGTTGATGCCGCGCTTGGCGGAGGCGCCGGCCGTGTCGGAGTCGGCCCAGCCGTATTCGTACGTGCCCAGGCCCTCGAGCTCAGGGTGGGCAGTCTCCGTGGGGAGAGTCATGCGGGGTTCCTCCCGGCCGTGCTTGCGGATGCGTTATCAGTGGTCTGGTGGGTGTCGGTGGTCTGGTGGCTCGCCTGGGGGATGAACGTCGTGCAGACGCCGTCCCCGTGGGCAAGGGTGGCCAGCCGCTGGACATGCGTGCCGAGCAACTGGGAGAAGATCTCGGTCTCCGCCTCGCACAACTGCGGGAACTGCTCGGCGACATGGGCGACCGGGCAGTGGTGCTGGCAGAGCTGCTCGCCCCGCTGCGGAGGGGGCGCGCCGCGCGCCGTAGCAGCGTACCCGTCGGCGCTCAGCGCCTTGGCCAGCGCTTCGGTCCGCGTCTCGGGCGTGGCGGCCTCGACGGCCTCGCGGTACACCCCGGCCTGTGCGGCGAGCCGGGCGCGGGCGAAGGCGGCGATGGCCTCGTCCCCACCCTCTCGCTCCGCGATCCAGCGCAGCGCGTCCGCGGCGAGCTTGTCGTACGACTGATAGAAGGCGTCGCGACCACACTCGGTCAGGGCGAACACCTTGGCGGGTCGGCCGCGCGTGCGCGCTCCGTAGACACGCTTCTCGCGGGCCTCCACGACGTCGTCGGCGACCAGTGCGTCGAGGTGCCTGCGGACGGCAGCCTGGGTGAGGCCGAGGCGGCCGGCCAGGTCGGCCACGGTCGACGGACCGTGATCCAGGATGGACCGCGCGACCCGGTTGCGCGTGGAGCGGTCCGAGCGCAACCCAGCCGCGAGTTCCTCCTGCGGATCCTCGCCGACGTTTTTCACAACACCATTGTTGCGTAATTCCGCAGAGAGTGACAAGCCGCGCCCACGCCACCCGGCGGTGCCGTGCATCACTTAGGTCTACCTAAGCTGACCTGCGGAAACGATTTTTTGATCGATCAGTACGGGGGTAGCCTGTTCCTCCGTTCCCGGGGGCTTCGCCCAGACCCCTGTGGGGGCCTGAGGGCGTCGTCCTCGACGCCGGAGAAGCTCGCGCGGACCGCCCCGCCCTGCGGAGCCCCCGCACCGGGTCCCTAGACTTGGCGCCCATGCGAAGCGACCCTGTCGTCCAGGTCCAGGCCCTGGTGAAGCGGTACGGCACGAAGACCGCGGTGGATGGCCTCGATCTGACGGCCGGGCCAGGCATTACCGCAGTACTCGGTCCCAACGGAGCGGGCAAGACGAGCACGGTCGAGATCTGCGAGGGATACCGGAAGCCGGACTCCGGAGTGGTACGGGTACTGGGTCTCGACCCGATAGGCGAGTCCGCCGCCCTGCGCCCCCGCATCGGCGTGATGCTCCAGTCCGGCGGCGTGTACTCGGGCGCCCGAGCCGACGAAATGCTCCACCATGTGGCCAAGCTGCACGCACACCCCCTCGACGTGGACGCCCTGATCGAGCGCCTCGGCCTCGGCAGCTGCGGCCGCACGACGTACCGGCGCCTGTCCGGCGGTCAGCAGCGACGGCTCGCGCTCGCGATGGCCGTGGTCGGCCGTCCCGAACTGGTCTTCCTGGACGAGCCGACCGCCGGTCTCGATCCGCAGGCGCGCCGGGCGACCTGGGATCTCGTACAGGATCTGCGGACGGACGGCGTCTCGGTCATCCTCACCACGCACTACATGGACGAGGCCGAGCAGCTCGCCGACGACGTGGCGATCATCGAAGGGGGGCGGGTCATCGCCCAGGGCTCCCCCGAGGAGCTGTGCCGCGGCGGCGCCGAGAACACTCTCCGCTTCAGCGGGCGTCCCGGCCTCGACATGGGTTCCCTCCTCAAGGCCCTCCCACCGGAGTGCACGGCGGCCGAGCTGACGCCGGGCGCGTACCGGGTGGGCGGCAAGGTCGACCCGCAGCTCCTGGCGACCGTCGCGTCCTGGTGCGCCCGGCACGGGGTGATGCCGGAGAAGATCTCGATGGAGCGGCACACGCTGGAAGACGTGTTTTTGGAAATGACCGGCAAGGAGCTGCGTTCGTGACCACCTCCGGTACATTCACCCCGAAGCCGGGGGCCGCCCCGCTGTCCCGCATGATCGCGGCGCAGGCAGCGCTCGAGACGAGGATGCTGCTGCGCAACGGCGAGCAGTTGCTGCTCACCGTCGTCATCCCGACCCTGCTGCTCGTGCTGTTCAGCTCGGTCGATGTCGTCGGCACGGGCGACGGTGAGGCGGTCGACTTCCTGGCCCCCGGCGTCCTCGCGCTCGCGGTGATGTCGACGGCGTTCACGGGCCAGGCCATCGCGACGGGCTTCGAGCGGCGGTACGGGGTCCTCAAGCGACTCGCGACGTCGCCGCTGCCGCGCTGGGGGCTGATGGCGGCGAAGACGCTCTCCGTGCTCGTCACGGAGATCCTCCAGGTGATCCTGGTTACAGCGATCGCGTTCGCCCTCGGCTGGTCCCCGCACGGCAATCCGCTCGCCGTCCTGCTTCTGCTCCTCCTCGGCACGGCCGCCTTCTCGGGTCTGGGCCTGCTGATGGCCGGCACGTTGAAGGCGGAGGCGACGCTGGCCGCGGCGAACCTGGTCTTCCTGCTGCTGCTCGTGGGCGGCGCAGTCGTCGTCCCGCTCGACAAGTTCCCGCCCGCCGCCCAGGACGTACTCGGTCTGCTGCCGATCTCGGCCCTCTCGGACGGGCTCCGGGACGTGCTCCAGCACGGTGCAGGGATGCCGTGGGGGGACCTCGGGATCCTGGCCGTGTGGGGGGTCGTCGGCCTCGCGGCCGCCGCCCGTTTCTTCCGATGGGAGTAGAGACCTCCCCTCGTGAAGACGTGCACAAGCGGCCCCCTACGATGGTGCGCGTGCCGAATCTGATCCGTGCGGAGGCCGCCGAGGCCGTACGCAACCCCCTCGCCTTCATCGCCGCACGCTGGACTCCGAGTCCCCGGACGGTTCAGCGCGCCGCCCTCGCCGCGCTCGTCATGGCGGTGGTCATCGTGGTCACCGGCGGTGCCGTACGGCTGACCGGCTCGGGGCTGGGCTGCCCTACCTGGCCCAAGTGCACCGCCGGCTCGCTCACCAACACGAGCGCGATGGGCATCCACGGCTACATCGAGTTCGGCAACCGCATGCTGACGTACGTCCTGTGCGCTGCGGTCGGCTGGGCGATCATCGCCGCGCGCTCCGAGAAGCCGTACCGGCGCAGCCTCACGCGCCTCGGCTGGACCCAGTTCTGGGTCGTCATGGGCAACGCGGTCCTCGGCGGCATCGTCGTCCTGGTGGGCCTCAACCCGTACACGGTCGCGGCCCACTTCCTGCTCTCCACCGCGCTGATCGCCATCGCCACGGTGATGTGGCAGCGCGCCCGCGAGGGGGACGGCGCCCCCCGCCCGCTGGTCGGCAAGTCGGTGCGGCAGCTGGTGTGGTTCCTGGTCGCCGGCACCGTCCTGCTCATCGCGGTCGGCACGGTCGTCACCGGTTCGGGCCCGCACGCCGGCGACTCCCGCGAGGTCGAGCGCATGCCCGTGAGCTGGGAGGACGTCAGCAAGCTGCATGCCGTCCTGGCATGGATCGTGGTGACCCTGACCTTCGCCCTGTGGTTCGTGCTGAAGGCGGTCGACGCCCCCGGGTCCCCCCTCGACCGCACCCGCGATCTCTTCCTGGTCCTCCTTTCCCAGGGCGTCATCGGCTACGTCCAGTACTTCACCGACCTTCCCGAGATCCTGGTCGGCCTCCACATGTTCGGCTCCTGTCTGGTGTGGATCGCGACACTCCGGGTGCTGCTGTCCCTGCGGGAGCGACCGCAGGAGGCGGACGTGCCGGAGCCGTCGACGGAGCCTCTCGCCACGCGCGCGTGAGTCACGCGCGTACGCAGGTTCGGTGAGGAAGCGGCCCAGGAGCCGGTCGCTCACGTCGCCGCGGGTCATGCGGACAGTCCGGACAGCTCGACCCGTCACGTACACCCGCCTCACCCCAGCCCGTACACCCGTCGTGCGTTCCCCTCCGCGATCAGCCCCGCCACCCGCTGCGCGTCCGCCAGCGACCACGCCCCCTCGGCCACCCAGGTGCCGAGCACCCGGGCCAGCGACTCGCGGAAGAGGCGGGCTCCCACCACGTGGAGTTCGGGCAGGCCGTGGGCGCCGGAGGAGAAGAGGAGCTTGCCGAAGGGAGCGAGTTCGAGGATCTCGGAGAGTACGGCGGACGCGCGGGCGCCCGTGCGGACGAGCGCGGCGCCCAGGTCGGCGTACACATGCGGGAAGACCCCGGCGAGGTGCGCCGCGTGGCGGTGGTACGGGTAGCCGTGCAGTAGGACCAGGTCGGTGCTGAGGCCGGCGGTGGCGCGGGCGAAGTCGGTGAGCAGGACGGGATCGGTGCGGTCGATGCGCAGGCCGGGTTCGCCGAGTCCCGCGTGCAGCTGGAGGGGCCGGCCCGACGCGACGGCGATCCAGAGGAGATGCCGCAGCAGGACCGGGTCGGACAGGGTGCCGCCGACCCGGCGCCCGGCGAGCCAGCGGCCCGCGGCGCCCCGTACCTCGCCCGGGCCCGGCGGTTCGGGGGCGAGCGCCAGACCGTGACGTGCGCCCGCCACCGACGTGAACGCCACGGCGTTCGCGGCCGCCCCGTGCACCGACTCGGCGAGATTGGCGAGAAACGCCTCGACGGTGCCGGAGGTGTCCGCGACCTGTTCGGCGAGCAGCTCAAGTCGGACGATCTCGTGGGCGTCGGCTGAGCCGGTCGACGCCATCTCGCCGGGACCCGTCAGGTCGCCCGGCAGACCGGTGTCGACGAGGTAGGTCGTGATCCCGCTGCCCCGCAGCAGTCTGCGGCCCGCTTCCAGTACGCCAAGTTCGCGACGGCGCGCGAGATAGCGCGCGGGCGGACAGTGCGGTTCCAGGCCGAGGAGCGGGGGACACCAACGGCGTACGGCGAATCCGATCTGGGTGTCGAAGAAAGTCGTGCCCGCGGCGGGGGCGCCCTCGCCGCGGGCGAGGTGGGCCTCGAAGGTGCCGAGGCCCAGCTCCGTCCGCAGCACGCCGTGACAGTACTGGTCCACCAGGGACGGTGTTTCGATCATCCGGACTCCCCGCGCTTTGGGCCGTGCCTCTTTCAGGTCCTAACGGGTGATCGGGGGGTCAGGTGTTGCTTCCACGTGCCCTGTGCGAAAAGGGCGGTTTCTAGCGGTTGTTACTGGGGCCGCCGAGCTGGATCCCCGCCATGCGCGTCCACTCGTACGGGCCGGTCTTCACCTTGCCCGCGAAGTCCCCGTCGAAGGCCTCGTGCGCGGTGATGCCGGACTTCTGGACGGCCTGCTCGGCGATGGCGTAGGCCGGCGCCACGAGGTCGCCCCACGCGCCGTCCTCGCCGACGAGCACGATCCGGGCCCCCCGCTGCCCCAGGTACGCGACATGGCCCTCGGCCCCGCCGTGCGCCTGGGCGAAGGAGGAGATCTGCTGGGCGAGCCGGGCCACACGCCGCTCCGCCCTGGCGGCCTGCCTGCGGTCCGCGCCCTCGTCAACCTGGGTGTCTGCCATGGTCAGGATGCTACCGAGAGGTAGATCAGACGGCGACGGGCGGGGTGCGTGGCCTTGACCACGCATCCTGCGCGTCGTCCGTACCGAATATGCGGCACGAGGCACGAGGCACGAGATACGAGGCACAGGCCACGAAGAGCGGCTACCGGAGGAAGGGGTCCACCGCCACCGCGACGAACAGCAGCGAGACGTACGTGATGGACCAGTGGAAGAGGCGCATCTCCTTGAGCTTCGCGCCCACGGCCCCGTCCTTCGCACGGGCCTGCAGCGCGTGCGCCTCCCAGAGCCAGAGACCGCCGGTCACCAGGGCGACGGCCGTGTAGAACCAGCCGGTGTAGCCGAGCGGCGTCAGCAGCAGGGAGACGCCGACCATCGCCCAGCTGTAGAGGACGATCTGCCGTGCGACGACCTTGTTGGAGGCGATGACCGGCAGCATCGGCACACCCACGCGCGCGTAGTCGTCCCTCACCTTCATCGACAGCGGCCAGTAGTGCGGCGGCGTCCAGAAGAACATGACGAGGAAGAGGATGACCGGGGCCCACGACAGGGAGTTCGTGACGGAGGACCAGCCGATGAGGACGGGCAGACAGCCGGCGATGCCGCCCCAGACGATGTTCTGCGACGTACGCCGCTTGAGGATCATCGTGTAGACGACGACGTAGAAGAGCAGCGCTCCAAGCGACAGCCAGGCGGACAGCCAGTTGACGGTCAGGCCGAACAGCAGGGTCGAGACCACGGCCAGTGTGACGCCGAAGGCGAGGCACTCGCGGGGGCTGACCATGCCGGTGACCAGTGGACGCTGCGCGGTGCGCGCCATGAGTGCGTCGATGTCACGGTCGATGTACATGTTCAGCGCGTTGGCGCCGCCCGCGGACAGGTAGCCGCCGACACAGGTGAGGAGCACCAGCTTGAGGTCGGGCACTCCCTGCTGGGCGAGGAACATCACCGGAACGGTGGTGATCAGCAGCAGCTCGATGATCCGCGGCTTGGTGAGAGCGACGAACGCCTTGACCCGGGCCCCGAACGGCCGGTGCTTCGTGCTCCGACTCGACCCAAGCGCGCCCGCTGGACGGGATTCAACGGCCGTCACGCACACCCCTACAGAGACATCCCAGCGAACCCCGAGTAGGTACTCCGGTGAAGGCTCGCGCGTACCACGCCACTGTAGACGTTGCCCAGACTTCGCCCTTCGCGGGGGTCGGGTCGTGTTCGACGGCCCCCGCGGAGGGCTGCTCGCGAGTCGACGGAGCAGTCGGATGACAGGCGGCCGAGAAGTCGACGGAGCAGTCGACCCAGCACGTGACCGAGCACGTGTCGTGAACGTGATTGAGCAGTCGGACGACCCGCTCCGTATCACCGGCAGTGACCGGCGTTCACCGACCGGATGCGGAGCCTGCGGGTCATGAGGCGGAACTCGGACAGTCCCGGCAGTCTGGAATGACTCGAAAAAATGCGCGTTCTTTACGGAGGTAGGCTCGGCACCGGCCGGTGGGCACGATTGTGCACCGGCATTCGACATGTGGCACATGCGGAGAGGAGCCCTGACCCAGGGTGAGCACCAAGCCGACCACCACAGACCTCGAGTGGACCGATCTGGACCAGCGGGCCGTGGACACGTCCCGCGTCCTGGCCGCCGATGC
Source organism: uncultured Streptomyces sp. (assembly GCA_946480485.1). The sequence continues at coordinate 7,773 of CAMLJW010000157.1, forward strand.
CGTACAGAAGGTCGGCAACGGCCATCCGGGTACGGCGATGAGCCTGGCGCCCGCCGCGTACACCCTCTTCCAGAAGGTGATGCGGCACGACCCGGCGGACGCCGACTGGACCGGCCGTGACCGGTTCGTGTTGTCCGCGGGCCATTCGTCCCTGACCCTCTACATCCAGCTGTACCTGGCCGGCTTCGGCCTGGAGCTGGACGATCTGAAGGCCTTCCGGACGTGGGGGTCGAAGACCCCGGGCCACCCCGAGTACGGGCACACGGTGGGCGTGGAGACGACGACCGGCCCGCTGGGGCAGGGCGTGGCGAACGCGGTGGGCATGGCGATGGCCGCCCGCTACGAGCGCGGCCTGTTCGACCCTGAAGCGGCGCCCGGCGAGTCCCCCTTCGACCACTACATCTACGCGATCGCCGGTGACGGCTGCCTGCAGGAGGGCATCTCCGCCGAGGCGTCCTCCCTGGCCGGCCACCAAAAGCTCGGCAACCTCGTCCTGCTGTGGGACGACAACCACATCTCGATCGAGGGCGACACCGAGACCGCCATCTCCGAGGACACGGCTCAGCGCTACGAGGCGTACGGCTGGCATGTGCAGCGCGTGGCGCCGAAGGAGAACGGCGACCTCGACCCGCAGGCGCTCTTCGACGCGATCAGGGCCGCACAGGCGGTCACGGACAAGCCGTCGTTCATCGCGATGCGCTCGATCATCGCCTGGCCCGCTCCGAACGCGCAGAACACCGAGGCCGCACACGGCTCGGCGCTCGGCGCCGAGGAGGTCGCGGCCACCAAGCGCGTGCTGGGCTTCGACGCGGAGAAGACCTTCGAGGTCTTGGACGAGGTCATCGCGCACACCCGCGCCGCCCTCGACCGCGGCCGGGAGGCCAGGGCCGAGTGGGAGAAGGGTTTCGCCGCCTGGCGCACCGCCCATCCGCAGCGGGCCGCCGAGTTCGACCGCGTCGGCGCCGGCGAGCTGCCCGAGGGCTGGCAGTCCCGTCTGCCGGTCTTCGAGGCGGGCAAGTCCGTCGCCACGCGTGCCGCCTCCGGCAAGGTGCTGCAGGCACTCGGCGGTGTGATCCCCGAACTGTGGGGCGGCTCCGCCGACCTGGCCGGCTCGAACAACACGACCATCGACAAGACGAGTTCGTTCCTGCCGGCGGACAACCCGCTCGCGGAGGCGCAGCCTTACGGCCGCACCATCCACTTCGGCATCCGTGAGCACTCCATGGCCGCGGAGATGAACGGCATCGCGCTGCACGGCAACACCCGTGTCTACGGCGGCACCTTCCTGGTGTTCTCCGACTACATGCGCAATGCGGTTCGCCTGTCCGCCCTGATGCACCTCCCGGTGACCTACGTCTGGACCCACGACTCCATCGGACTCGGCGAGGACGGCCCCACCCACCAGCCCGTCGAGCACCTCGCCTCGCTGCGCGCCATCCCCGGTCTGAACATCGTCCGCCCGGCCGACGCCAACGAGACCGCGATCGCCTGGCGCGAGATCCTGGGGCGCTACACCAAGGTCTTCGGCAAGGGCGCCCCGCACGGCCTCGCGCTGACCCGCCAGGGAGTGCCGACGTACGAGCCCAACGAGGACGCGGCGAAGGGCGGTTACGTTCTCTTCGACGCCGAGAGCGGCGAGCCGCAGGTCATCCTGATCGGTACGGGCTCCGAGGTGCACCTGGCCGTCGAGGCGCGCGAGCAGCTGCAGGCCGCCGGGGTGCCGACGCGGGTGGTGTCCATGCCGTCCGTGGAGTGGTTCGAGGAGCAGGACCAGGGGTACCGGGACTCGGTGCTGCCACCGTCCGTCACGGCGCGTGTCGCGGTCGAGGCCGGCATCGGTCTGACCTGGCACCGGTACGTCGGGGACGCCGGACGCATCGTTTCGCTGGAGCACTTCGGTGCTTCCGCCGACGGCAAGGTCCTCTTCCAGGAGTTCGGCTTCACTGCCGAGAACGTCGCATCCGCCGCCCGGGAATCGATCGCCGCAGCCCAGCGCTGACGCTGGTATACGACACGTAGGAGCATTTTCCATGACAGACGCACTGAGGCGCCTCTCCGAAGAAGGCGTCGCGATCTGGCTGGACGATCTTTCGCGCAAGCGGATCACGTCCGGCAACCTCGCCGAACTGATCGACCAGCAGCACGTCGTGGGCGTCACCACCAACCCGTCGATCTTCCAGAAGGCGATCTCGCAGGGCGACGGCTATGACCAGCAGCTGTCCGACCTCGCCGCCCGCGAGGTCACCGTCGAAGAGGCCATCCGCATGATCACAACGGCGGACGTCCGTGACGCCGCCGACATCCTGCGCCCGGTCTTCGACACGACCGGCGGCCAGGACGGCCGGGTCTCGATCGAGGTCGACCCGCGCCTCGCGCACAACACCGAGGCGACGATCGCGGAGGCCAAGCAGCTGGCCTGGCTGGTGGACCGCCCGAACACGCTCATCAAGATCCCGGCGACCAGGGCGGGCCTGCCCGCGATCACCGAGGTCATCTCCAAGGGCATCAGCGTGAATGTCACGCTGATCTTCTCGCTGGAGCGCTACCGCGAGGTCATGGAGGCCTACCTGGCCGGCCTGGAGAAGGCCGGGGCCAAGGGCCTCGACCTCTCCCTGATCCACTCCGTCGCCTCGTTCTTCGTCTCCCGCGTCGACACCGAGACCGACAAGCGCCTCTCGGCGATCGGAACCGACGAGGCCGAGGCGCTCAAGAGCAAGGCCGGACTCGCGAACGCGCGTCTCGCCTACGAGCTCTACGAGCAGAAGTTCGCCGAGAAGCGCGCGCAGGACCTCATCACGCTCGGCGCGAAC
>CAMLJW010000158.1 GCA_946480485.1 uncultured Streptomyces sp.
GTCGTCGCCGCCGAGGGTCAGCCCGGTGACCTTGTCCTCCGTCGCGTCCCGCGCCGTCCGCGTGCCCCGCTGCTCCACATCCCGCTCGTCCCCTGTGTCCCACCGCTGTTCAGCCATGCCGCGATCCTGCCAGCCGCACCCGTCAACCAGGCGCGGGCGAGCGCACTTCAGGTGTACATACCGAAGAGCAACGGGAAGCAGCGTCCACTGGGAATCCCGGTGATCCGGGATCTGTGATGCAGGCACGTGTCAAGAACGCGCTCGAGCCTGAATGGGAAGCCCGGTTCGAAGCGCGAAGCTACGGCTTCCGTCCCGGCCGAGGACCCCGCCCCCACGTCCCCCGGACCACGGACACGATCCGTGCCGCCGGACGCGGCGAGTACGGGCCACCAGGACACCCAAACCGCTCGGGGTGTCCGCAGTGACCAGGAATGGGTCCAAGACTCACTCCTGCCTGCTCGCTGATTTAGGAACGGTTCTGGACGTTCCGGCAGTACGACAACAGCGGAGGTCTGCCGGGTGACCAGCATCTCTTCAACGGGTCCATGGGCCGGGTCAGGATGTTCGCGAAGAGCTGGCGGACCCCGACACTCCGCCTCAGTTCGACTCCCCGCCGCCTCTCCAGTACACCGGTGGGGCGGCGCGCCGCGCGCGTATCCGTCCGATACACCACACGGCCCGTCCACGTTCATCTTCCGTTCACCCAGACTGCCTACGGTTCCCGTGCCACTGACGTCCAAGAGAAGACCGGGTAAATGGAAAACTTCTCGCTGATCCTCGCGATCGTGGTGGTCACCGCCCTCGCGTTCGATTTCACGAACGGTTTCCACGACACCGCCAACGCGATGGCCACCACCATCTCGACCGGCGCGATGAAGCCCAAGGTCGCGGTGGCCATGTCCGCCGTACTCAACCTTGTCGGCGCCTTCCTCTCCGTCGAGGTCGCCAACACGATCTCCAAGGGTCTGGTCAACGAAGACGGCATACAACCCGAAGTCATATTCGCCGCCCTGGTGGGTGCCATCCTCTGGAACCTGCTGACCTGGCTCGTCGGACTCCCGTCCAGCTCCTCGCACGCCCTCATGGGCGGCCTGATCGGCGCCACCGTCGCCTCGGCGGGCCTCGGCGCGGTGCACGGCGACATCCTCGTCACCAAGGTGCTGATCCCCGCGATCGCCGCCCCGCTGGTCGCCGGCCTCGCCGCGATGCTCGCCTCCCGGCTGACGTACAAAGTCGGCAGGAACGCGAACAGCAAGGCCTCCGACAAGGGCTACCGCGCGGGTCAGATCGCCTCCGCCGGCCTCGTCTCGCTGGCCCACGGCACCAACGACGCGCAGAAGACCATGGGCATCATCACCCTCGCCCTGGTCGCCGGCGGCGTCGTGGTCCCCGACTCCGACCCGCCGACCTGGGTCATCCTCTCCGCGGGTCTCGCGATCGCGCTCGGCACGTACCTGGGCGGCTGGCGCATCATCCGCACCATGGGCAAGGGCCTCACCGACCTTCAGCCGCAGCAGGGCTTCGCCGCCCAGACCAGCGCGGCCACGGTCATCCTGGCCTCCTCGCACCTCGGCTTCTCCCTGTCCACCACCCACTCGGTCTCCGGCTCGGTGATGGGCGCGGGCCTCGGCCGCAAGGGCGGCGTGGTCCGCTGGTCCACCGCCACCCGGATGTTCATCGCCTGGGGTCTCACACTCCCGGCCGCGGCCCTGGTCGCCGCGGTCGCGGAGTACGTGACCTCCTTCGGCACCTGGGGTACCGCACTCGTCGCCGTCTTCCTGGTCGCGTCGAGCGCCGCGATCTGGGTGGTCTCCCGCCACGAGGTGGTCGACCACACCAACGTCAACGACACCGAGGAGCCCGCCGGTGTGGTGACCACGGCCATCGCCGCCGTCACCCCTCCCCCGGCCGGCACCGTTCCTTCCGAGACCAAGACCCAGACCGAGACGCAGACCAGGAGCGAGGATATCGCGGACACCATTCCGGCTCCCGCCGAGGTACAGGCGAACCCGTCGGCGCCGTCGGCAGTGGTCTGAGCCCCGAGCACGAAGGCACGAAGGAAGAAACAGCATGCACATCGACTGGGCAGCGCTCGGCTCCGTCTTCGGAGTCAGCCTCATCGTCACCGTGGCCCTCGTGGGCCTCTTCACCCTCGGCATCGTCGGCCTCTCCAAGGGGGAGTCGGCCTCCGCGCAGGGCACCTCGGCGACCCTCGCGACCACCGCCGCGTACACCTGTTTCGCGGCCTGCGCGGCGGCGGTGGCATACGGGATCCATCTGATCATGGCCTGACGGGTCCGGTGGCCCACACCACACACCGTCCCGTGGGCGGGGAAGCACGAGCCGTTCTTCCCCGGCCACGGGTTTTGTGCGCGGCACACCGGTCCTACGAAGCAACGACCCGGGAAGAAGCAACGACCGCGGACGAAGCAGCGACCCGGACGAAGCCGCGACCTGGCGGACGACGACAAGGCGTTCGTGGATCCGGCCCGGATGTCCGGGGTGCGCACACTCCTCCTCGGGACGGTCCCTGCGGCTGCGCAAAGGCGGCGGGCAACCGTCGGGTGCTTGCACCGTCCGCCCAGGCGGCGAGTCCACCACGACGATCTCCGCGGTCAACACCGTCCCGGCGGTCGTTTCCCCCGCCACCACGCCGAAGACGCTTGAAGACGCCGAAAGGGCAGGGACCCACCGACGCGCCACAGGCCGTGTGTGGGCCTCAGCACACTCTCCCTTCGCAGGTCAATAGCAAGTTGACGGGTTGTCCAACCCGTGGTGGACTGCCCAAGCCATATACGGCGGTAGGAGAGGAAGCCGGTGCGATTCCGGCGCGGTCCCGCCACTGTCACCGGGGAATAGACACCCCGGGAGCCAGGAACTCTCACCGTCGAATCTCGTCGAGCCAGGGCGCGGACACCCTGAGTGAGGACATATCGCCATGCGCGGCTGCCTGTTGCGGATCCACTCGCCGAGTTCGAGTTCGCCGAGTCCGAGGGTTCTGCCTGACGTGGCGACGGGCTGACCCGGATGCGTGCCGATCGCGTCTTCGCGTACGGCGCCGCCGCCGGCCTCCTCGGTGACCTGCTGCTCGGAGATCCTCGCCGCGGGCATCCGGTCGCCGCGTTCGGCCGTGCCGCGGGCGCCGTGGAGCGGGTTCTGTGGCGGGACCACCGGGGATGGGGCGCGCTGCACACCGCCGTGTGCGTGGGCGGTGCCGTGTCCCTCGCGGCCTTCGCCACGTCTGCCGTACGTCCGTCCCGTACCGCCTCTGTCGCGCTGACCGCCGCCGCCACCTGGGCCGTGGTCGGCGGGACCTCGCTCGGGCGCGAGGCCCGGGCCGTCGGCGCGGCGCTGGCCGCCGGGGACATCGAAGCGGCCCGGGAGAGGCTGCCGCACCTGTGCGGGCGCGACCCGCAGGCGCTGGACGCCGACGGGATCGCCCGGGCCGTCGTCGAGTCCGTCGCCGAGAACACCTCCGACGCGGTCGTGGGCGCGCTGGTGTGGGGTGCCGTCGCCGGGGTTCCGGGGCTTGTGGGCTTCCGGGCCGTCAACACCCTCGACGCCATGGTCGGGCACAAGTCGCCCGAGTACCGGCGGTACGGGTGGGCCTCCGCCCGGCTGGACGATGTCGCGGGGTGGCCGGGGGCCCGGCTCACCGCCGTGCTCGCGGCGGTCGCGGGAAGCGATCCGCGAGCGGCCGTACGCGCCTGGCGTGCGGACGCCGCGCACCACCCGAGCCCCAACGCCGGGCCTGTGGAGGCGTCGTTCGCGGGAGCCCTGGGCGTGCGGCTCGGCGGCACGCTCTCGTACGGGGGGCGTGTCGAACACCGGCCCGTACTCAATGGGGCGGGGCGGACCGTGCGCGTGCACGACGTCGAGCGGGCCGTGCGGCTGTCGCAGCGGGTGAGCCGGCTCGCGCTTGGTGTGAGTGTCGCCGGGCGGCTCCTCACGAGACAGCTCCTCACACAACAGCTGCTCAGGAGTGGGCTGCTCACGAAGGGGCGTACGTCATGAGCGGTGGGCTGCTCGTCGCCGGGACCACCTCCGACGCCGGCAAGAGTGTCGTCACCGCCGGGATCTGCCGGTGGCTGGTGCGCCACGGCGTCAAGGTCGCGCCCTTCAAGGCGCAGAACATGTCCCTCAACTCGTTCGTCACGCGCGAGGGCGCCGAGATCGGGCGGGCGCAGGCCATGCAGGCACAGGCGGCGCGCGTCGAGCCCACGGCGCTGATGAACCCCGTACTGCTGAAGCCGGGCAGCGACCGGAGCAGTCAGGTCGTGCTCATGGGCAAGCCCGTGGGCGAGATGAGCGCGCGCGGGTTCTTCGGGGAGCCCGGGGGGTCGCTTCACGGGAAAAAGCTGCACGGTGGGCGGCAAGAAGTGCTGCTGGGAACCGTGCTGGAGTGCCTGGCCGAGTTGCGGGGCACGTATGACGCGGTGATCTGTGAGGGAGCGGGCAGTCCCGCCGAGATCAATCTGCGCCGCACCGACATCGTGAACATGGGGCTCGCCAGGAACGCCCGGCTTCCCGTGCTCGTCGTCGGCGACATCGACCGCGGGGGTGTCTTCGCCTCGTTCTTCGGGACCGTCGCTCTGCTGTCGCCCGAGGACCAGGACCTGGTCGCCGGATTCCTAGTCAACAAGTTCCGCGGGGACGTGTCCCTGCTGGAGCCGGGGCTCGACATGCTCCGCGACCTCACCGGGCGGCCCTCGTACGGCGTGCTTCCCTTCCGGCACGGGCTCGGCATCGACGAGGAGGACGGGATGAGCGTGTCCCTGCGTGGGGCGGTCCGGGAATCGGAGGTCACCGCCCCCGTCGGCGAGGACGTCCTGCGGGTCGCCGTCTGCGCGATTCCCCTGATGTCCAATTTCACCGACGTGGACGCACTGGCCGCCGAGCCGGGTGTCGTCGTGCGTTTCGTGGACCGGCCCGAGGAGTTGGCGGACGCCGACCTCGTCGTGATTCCCGGCACCCGGGGGACGGTCCGTGCCCTGGAGTGGCTTCGGGAGCGCGGTCTCGCGGACGCGATCGCACGGCGGGCCGCCGAGGGCCGGCCCGTGCTCGGCATCTGCGGCGGCTTCCAGATCCTCGGCGAGCACATCGAGGACCAGGTCGAGAGCCGGCGGGGCCATGCCGACGGGCTCGGCCTGCTCCCCGTACGGGTGCGGTTCGCGCACGAGAAGACCCTCACCCGCCCGGTCGGCGAGGCGCTGGGCGAGCGCGTCGAGGGCTACGAGATCCATCACGGCGTCGCCCAGGTCTCAGGCGGGGACACGTTTATCTCTGATGACAGGGGACACAGCCTGGACGGCTGTCGGGTCGGCGCCGTCTGGGGCACGCACTGGCACGGCTCGATGGAGTCGGACGGTTTCCGGCGTGCCTTCCTGCGTGAGGTGGCGGCCGCAGCGGGCCGACGCTTCATACCGGCCGCCGACACGTCCTTCGCCGCGCTGCGCGAGCAGCAGCTGGACCGGCTCGGCGATCTGATCGAGGAACACGCGGACACGGACGCGCTGTGGCGGCTCATCGAGTCGGGCGCGCCGTCAGGACTGCCTTTCATTCCACCGGGAGCGCCCGCATGAGCACAGTGTTGTTGTTGTCGACCGCCGACACGGATCTGCTGGCGGCGCGTGCCTCCGGCGCCGCGTACCGGATCGGCAACCCTACCCGCGTCGAGGTCGCAGAGGAGTTGCCCGCGCTCGTCGAGGGCGCCGACATCGCCGTCGTACGGCTCCTGGGGGGCAGGCGTGCCTGGGAGGACGGGCTCGCCGCCCTGAAGGCCTCCGGGATTCCGACCGTCCTGCTCGGCGGTGAGACCGTCCCCGACGCGGAGTTGATGGCCGAGTCGTCGGTGCCGGCCGGTGTCGTGGCCGAGGCGCTGCGCTATCTCGTCGAGGGCGGCCCGGGGAACCTCACCGAGCTGGCCCGCTTTCTCTCCGACACCGTGCTGCTCACGGGCGAGGGCTTCGAGGAACCGCGGAAGATGGCCGAGTACGGCGTCCACGGCGAGCGTGTGTACCTCGACGGCCGTCCGACCGTCGGCGTGCTCTTCTACCGGGCCCATGAACTGGCCGGCAACACGGCCTTCGTCGACACGCTGTGCGACGCGATCGAGGCGCGGGGAGCCAACGCCCTTCCTGTGTACTGCGGTTCGCTGCGCGGCGCCGACGCGGGACTGTACGAGATCCTCGGGCGGGCCGACGCGCTGGTGGCCACCGTGCTCGCGGCGGGCGGCACGCACGCCTCACCGGCCTCGGCGGGCGGAAAGGATCCAGTGGTGCGAAGCACCTTGGTCGAGGGCGGTGGTGCTGGACGGGCGGATGAGGAGGCCTGGGACATCGGGGCGCTCGCCGAGCTCGACGTCCCCGTGCTGCAGGGACTGTGCCTCACCTCCTCGCACGCCGCGTGGCATGAGTCGGACGCCGCCCTCTCCCCCATGGACGCGGCGATGCAGGTCGCGATCCCGGAGTTCGACGGACGGCTCGTCACGGTGCCGTTCTCCTTCAAGGAGCAGGGACCCGACGACGTCCCGGTGTACGTGGCCGACCCGGAGCGGGCCGCGCGTGTCGCCGGAATCGCCGTACGGCACACGCGGTTGAAGCACAAACCGAACGAGGACAAGAAGCTCGCGCTCGTCTTCACCGCCTACCCGACCAAGCACGCGCGCGTCGGCAACGCGGTCGGACTCGACACGCCCGCATCGGCGGTACGGGTCCTCGACGCGCTCCGGGACGCCGGGTACCAGGTGTCCGGATACCCGGACAACGGCGACGAGTTGATCCACCGGCTCATCGCGGCCGGCGGTCACGACGTCGAGTGGCTGACGGAGGAACAACTGGCCGCAGCGCCCGCGCGCGTGCCGCTGGCCGACTACCGGGCGTGGTTCGACAAGCTCGACCCCGAACTGCGGGACGGAATGCTTCAGGCGTGGGGCGAGCCGCCGGGCAGCCTGTACGTCGACGGTGACGACATCGTCCTGGCTTCCCTCCGGTTCGGGAACGTCGTCGTGATGATCCAGCCGCCGCGCGGCTTCGGCGAGAACCCGATCGCGATCTACCACGACCCGGACATGCCGCCGTCGCACCACTACATGGCGGCGTACCGGTGGCTGGAGAGCAGTTTCGGCGCCGATGCCATCGTGCACATGGGCAAACACGGCACCATGGAGTGGCTGCCGGGCAAGGGGCTCGGGCTGAGCGGGGGCTGCGCGCCGGACGCGGTGCTCGGCGACCTGCCGCTGATCTACCCGTTCATCGTGAACGACCCCGGCGAGGGCACCCAGGCCAAGCGCCGCGGGCATGCCACGGTCGTCGACCACCTCGTACCGCCGATGGCGCGCGCGGACACGTATGGCGATCTCGCGAAACTCGAGCAGCTCCTCGACGAGTACGCCCTCGTCTCCGACCTGGACCCCACGAAGGCACCGGCCGTACGCGCCCAGATCTGGACGCTCGTCAAGGCCGCCGAACTGCACCACGACCTGCATGTGGACGAGCAGCCGGACGATGGCGACTTCGACGAGTTCGTCATGCACATCGACGGCTATCTGTGCGAGATCAAGGACGTGCAGATCCGGGACGGGCTGCACATCCTGGGCGGCGGGCCGGTGGGCGAGCCGCGCGTCAATCTCGTCCTCGCGGTGCTGCGGGCCTCGCAGATCTGGGGCGGCGTCGCGAACGCGCTGCCCGGTCTGCGGGCATGCCTGGCCGAGCATTTCGGGCTCGTGGAGAAGGAGCTGCTGGCGGAACCCGGCGCTGCGGTGAAGGTGCCGGTCGAGCTGACGGAACGGGTCGAAGGGCCGTCTCGTACGGCCGCCGACGCGATCGACCTGCTGGAGCAGCTGTGCCGACGGATCGCCGAGGGCATGGAGCAGCGAGGCTGGGTGACGTCCGAGAGCACCGCTGTCGTTCGGGACGTCCTGGGCGTCGAACTGCCGGACGCCGTCGCGGTGGTGGAGTTCGCGTGCAACGAGGTCGTGCCGCGGCTCGCCCGTACGACGGACGAGATCGACCACGTCCTCAAGGCACTTGACGGCGGTTACGTCCCGGCGGGCCCGTCCGGTTCGCCGACCCGCGGGCTGGTGAACGTCCTGCCGACGGGCCGCAACTTCTACTCCGTGGACCCCAAGGCGATCCCCTCCAGGCTCAGTTGGGAGGTCGGGCAGTCGCTCGCCGACTCGCTCGTCCAGCGGTATCTCCAGGACACCGGCGAGTACCCCAGGTCCGTCGGCCTGACGGTCTGGGGTACGTCCGCCATGCGCACCCAAGGCGACGACATCGCGGAGATCCTGGCGCTGCTCGGCTGCCGTCCGGTGTGGGACGACGCGTCGCGCCGGGTCACCGGCTTCGAGGTGGTGCCACCGCAGGAGCTGGGCCGGCCGCGCATCGACGTCACGGTCCGTATCTCCGGCTTCTTCCGGGACGCGTTCCCGCACGTGGTGGGGTTGATCGACGACGCGGTGCGGGCCGTCGCCGATCTCGACGAGCCCGCCGACCAGAACTACGTCCGCGCCCACGCCGACGAGGACACCGCCGAGCACGGTGACCGGCGGCGCGCGACGGCTCGCATCTTCGGGTCCAAGCCCGGCGCGTACGGGGCCGGGCTGCTCCCGCTGATCGACGCCAGGAACTGGCGGAGCGACGCGGATCTGGCCGAGGTGTACGCGGTGTGGGGCGGCTATGCCTATGGACGCGGGCTCGACGGGCGGGCGGCACGCGGAGACATGGAGACGGCGTTCCGGCGCATCGCCGTCGCCGCCAAGAACGTCGACACGCGGGAGCACGATCTCGTGGACGCGGACGACTACTTCCAGTACCACGGCGGCATGGTGGCCATGGTGCGGCATCTGACGGGCGCCTCCCCCGAGGCGTACGTCGGTGACTCCGCCGTGCCGGACCAGGTGAAGACCCGGACCCTCGGCGAGGAGACGCACCGCGTGTTCCGCGCCCGCGTGGTCAACCCGCGCTGGATGGCGGCCATGCGGCGCCACGGCTACAAGGGCGCCTTCGAGATGGCCGCGACCGTCGACTACCTCTTCGGGTACGACGCCACGGCCGGCGTGGTCGACGACTGGATGTACGAGAGGCTGGCGGCCGAGTACGTGTTCTCACCCGAGAACCAGGACTTCATGCGGACGTCGAACCCGTGGGCGTTGAGAGGAATCACCGAACGTCTCTTGGAGGCGGCGGACCGGGGACTGTGGGCGGAGCCGGACCAGGAGACCCTAGACCGGCTCCGGGCGACCTACCTCGAACTTGAGGGAGATCTGGAGGGAGACGAGTGATCTTCCCTGGGACCCCCGTATGGGCGGGGAGCACATCATCGCGCGCTGAGCCCACGGGGTCGACCTCGGATCACCCCCGCATCGGCGGGGAGCGGGACAGCAGCCTGGCCGAAGCCACGGCTGTCGACACACGGTCTTCGCGCCAACCACTCGAAGGAGTGATCGAGGCATGAGCACGCCCTTTCCTTTCACTGCCGTTGTCGGACAGGACGATCTGCGGTTGGCGCTGCTCCTCAACGCGGTGAGCCCTGCGGTGGGTGGAGTCCTGGTCCGAGGAGAGAAGGGGACGGCGAAGAGCACCGCTGTACGCGCCCTGTCGGCGCTCATGCCGGAGGTGAACGTCGTCGCCGGGTGCCGGTTCTCGTGCGCGCCCGGCTCACCCGATCCGGGGTGTCCCGACGGGCCGCACGAGGTGGGGTCCGGCGTGTCGCGGGCGGCCCGGATGGTCGAGCTTCCGGTCGGCGCCTCCGAGGACCGCCTCGTGGGCGCCCTCGACATCGAGCGTGCGCTGGCGGAGGGCGTCAAGGCGTTCGAGCCGGGGCTGCTGGCCGACGCTCATCGCGGCATTCTCTACGTCGACGAAGTGAACCTGCTGCACGACCACTTGGTCGACCTGCTGCTCGACGCCGCCGCCATGGGGGCGTCGTACGTCGAGCGCGAGGGCGTCTCGGTGCGGCATGCCGCGCGGTTCCTGCTCGTCGGGACCATGAATCCCGAAGAGGGCGAGCTGCGGCCGCAGTTGCTCGACCGGTTCGGGCTGACGGTGGAGGTGGCTGCCTCGCGTGAGCCCGATCAGCGGGTGGAGGTCGTACGGCGGCGGCTCGCGTACGACGACGATCCGGACGGGTTCACCGCGCGCTGGTCCGACGAGGAGTCGGCGGTACGGGCCCGGATCGTGGCGGCGCGGGAGCTGCTGCCGTCCGTTCGGCTGGGCGACGGGGCGCTGCGGCAGATCGCGGCGACCTGTGCGGCGTTCGAGGTCGACGGGATGCGGGCGGACATCGTGATGGCGCGGACGGCGACGGCGCTGGCCGCGTGGGCCGGGCGGACCGACGTCCTCGCGGAGGATGTGCGGCAGGCGGCGCTGCTCGCGCTGCCGCATCGGCGGCGGCGCAATCCCTTCGACGCGCCGGGGCTCGACGAGGACAAACTCGACGAGACACTGGAGGAGTTCGGGGGGCAGGACGACGACGATCCCGATCCCGGTCCGGACGGGCCCGGGGGTGGCGGACAGCCGCCGCAGGACAGGCCGGACGGCGGGTACGGC
>CAMLJW010000159.1 GCA_946480485.1 uncultured Streptomyces sp.
TCGTCTCGTCCGTGAGAACCAAACGGTCGTGATCGAGGACCTCACCGTCCGCAACATGGTCGGGAACCACACGCTCGCCCGCGCCGTCTCCGACGCGGCGTGGAGCGACATGCGCATGATGCTGGAGTACAAGTGCGCCTGGTACGGGCGCGAACTTGTCGTGATCGACCGCTGGTTCCCGTCCAGCAAGCTGTGCGGGGCCTGCGGCACGATCCGGGCGAAGATGCCGCTGAACGTCCGTGACTGGACGTGTGACTGCGGCGCGGTACATGACCGCGACGTGAACGCGGCTCGCAACATTCTCGCCGCCGGGCTGGCGGCGTCTGCCTGTGGAGACGGTGTAAGACCTCAACGGGAGTCCTCCCGGACGGGGCGGTCGTCGGTGAAGCAGGAACCCCAGCGGGCGACCGCTGGAATCCCCCGCCTTTAGGCGGGGGAGGAAGTCAAGCGATCATCCTGCCCTCTCGGTCCTGGTCACGACAACGCGGGGGTACGCCCGCAGCCGCGGGACGTCACACACGGCGAAGCCGACCACGGCAAGGATGTGTGCGTGGGCGACACCGCTCGGTTTCTCCGCGTTACCTGAACTTCATACCCAGCGGGAACTCTTGACGTGGATCTCTACGTACTATTACCGGCCGCATGGTGTCAGGCCGTCAGTCGCCCCGGGGGAGTCTTATGCGTCATTTCGGGCAGATCGCCCCGGAGGTGCGGCAGCGCCTCTTCCACCAGGAGCCATGCGTCTTCACCGCGGACTCCGCGTCCCGGGTGCTCTCCGTAGCCCTCGGAGCCACCCTCTACAGCCCCGCGACCAGGTCGCGACTGGCCGACGACATCGTCAAGCAGACCGCGCGCGGGGTCGTCTCGATGGTGCTGTGCCTGGAGGACTCCATAGACGACGCGGATGTCGCCGACGCCGAGGAGAACCTGGTCCGACAGCTCTCGTACCTGGCCGAACGCTGCCCAGAGACGGAGCTGCCGCTGCTGTTCATCCGGGTCCGCACCCCCGAGCAGATCCCGGACCTCGTCGAACGGCTCGGCCCCGCGGCACGGCTGCTGTCCGGATTCGTACTGCCGAAGTTCACCGAGGAGCGGGGCGTGCCGTTCCTGGAGGCGCTCACCGCGGCCGAGGCCACGGGCGGTCGGAGACTGTTCGCCATGCCCGTCCTCGAATCGCCCGATCTTCTGTACAGGGAGTCGCGCGGGGCAACCCTGGAGGGGATTTACCGCGCCGTGGACAAGTACCGTGACAAGGTGCTCGCGCTCAGACTCGGCGTCACCGACTTCTGCTCGTCCTACGGGCTGCGCAGGGCGCCCGACATGACCGCGTACGACGTGCAGATCGTGGCCTCCGTGATCGCCGACGTGGTGAACGTGCTCGGGCGGGCCGACGGCACCGGGTTCACGGTGACCGGGCCGGTGTGGGAGTACTTCCGGGTCCAGGAGCGCATGTTCAAGCCGCAGCTGCGCCGCAGCCCCTTCACCCCGGAGGCCGAGGAGCTGCGCAACGCGCTGATCGAGCACGACATGGACGGCCTGCTGCGCGAGATCGCCCTCGACCGGGCCAACGGCCTGCAGGGCAAGACCTGCATCCACCCCTCGCATGTGCAGCCCGTGCACGCCTTGTCCGTGGTCAGCCACGAGGAGTTCAGCGACGCGCAGGACATCCTGCGGCCCGAGTGCGGCGGCGGGGGCGTCATGCGGTCCGCGTACACGAACAAGATGAACGAGGTGAAGCCGCACCGCGCCTGGGCCGAGCGCACTCTGCAGCGTGCCGAGGTCTTCGGCGTCGCGAACGAGGACATCGGCTTCGTGGAGCTGCTCGCCGCCGGGCTGCCCGGCTGAACCCAGGGATCTGATGACGAACGTGGTGAATGACGCGACCGGAACCGGGACGGGCGTCTGGTCCGGGACATGGGTCGCCGAGCGGCTCGGAGTCGAGCTCCTCGGTGACGAGAAGCTGAGTGATCTCCTGGGCCTCGCGCTGCGGCGCAATCCCAAGCGCGCGCATCTGCTGGTGTCGAACGTGCTGGGCAAACACGTGCCGCAGAGCCCGCTCACGGTCTGGCGGGCCGGGTACCAACTGGGCTTGCGGGTGAGCGGCCTGCTCGGCATCCGGGGGGCCAAGCGGGCCGTGGTGCTCGGATATGCCGAGACGGCCACGGGACTCGGCCACTTGGTCGCCGACGGTCTGGCCCACGGAACCTATCTGCACTCGACACGGCGGCCCGTCGATGGCGTGGCCCGCGCGGGCGGCTTCGAGGAGTCCCACTCGCACGCCACCTCACACCTGCTGCTGCCGGAGAACCCCGGGCTGCTCGTCGGCGACGGGGCGCTGGTCCTCGTGGACGACGAGTTCTCCACCGGCAACACGGTCCTCAACACGATCCGTGTGCTGCACGAGCGCTATCCGCGCGAGCACTACGTCATCGTGGCGCTCGTCGACATGCGCTCCCCCAGGGACCGGGGCCGACTCGCCGCGTTCGCCCGCGAGATCGGCGCGCGGGTGGACCTGGTGGCGGCGGCCTCAGGCACCGTACGGCTGCCCGACGGGGTACTGGAGAAGGGGCAGGCGCTGGTCGCCGAGCACGAGAACGAGACGGCGGCTGCGGCCCCCGCACCGCTTGCGCGGCCCGGCACGGTCGCGCGCGTGGAACTCGGCTGGCCTCAGGGGCTGCCCGACGGCGGCCGGCACGGCTTCACACCCGAGCACCGAACACGCCTTGAGGGCGCACTGCCCGCCATGGCCGAGCGTCTCGCCAACGCCCTCCCGGCGGACGCTCGCCGCATCCTCGTCCTCGGCTTCGAGGAGCTGATGTACGCGCCTCTGCGGCTGGGCGTCGCTCTGGAGAAGAGGGTCCTGAAGAAGGGGACCGACGCCGGGGTCCGCTACTCCACCACCACCCGTTCCCCCGTCCTCGCTCTCGACGACCCCGGCTACGCGATACGCAGCCGCCTCGTCTTCCCGGCCCACGACCACCCCGGCGACGGCCCCGGCGAGCGCTACGCCTACAACGTCGCGGGCGCCGGCTTCGACGCCGTCGTCGCCGTGGTCGACTCCGTGGCCGACACCCCGGAACTGCACGCTCCCGACGGCCTGCTGGCACGGCTCGCCGCACACACCCCGAGCGTGCTGCTCGCCGTCGTGCCCTCGTACGTCCCCGTCGGCACAGGTACCACCGCCGGTGACGGCGGGTACCCACCGTCGTACGTCCCCGCGTGCGCGTCCCCCGAGCCGGATACCTCCGAAAGGCCCTCCATGCTGTCCGAGCCCCTCCGCGGCCCCGCATTCTCCTCGTACGCCCCGGACGAGGTCGGCTGGCTGCTGCGGGATCTCTCGGACACGCGGCTCGAGGCACCGACCGAGGAGCGCGAGGAGGCGATCCAGAGCGGGGGCGCGCACTACGCGGAGTCGCTGCCGGTGGAGTACCAGCCGAGCGCCCAGTACCAGGAGCTGTTCCGTGCCGCGCTGGACGCATCGGCCGCGCGCATCGCGCAGGCCGTGGGCGCGGTCACGGAAACGGTGCTGATGGAGCGGTCGCCGCGCCCTGTCCTCGTGTCGCTCGCCCGCGCGGGCACTCCCATCGGCATCCTGATGCGCCGCTGGGCCAAGGACCGGCACGGCCTGGACCTGCCTCACTATGCCGTCTCCATCGTGCGCGGGCGCGGTATCGACGCGAACGCGCTGCGCTGGCTGGCCGCCCACCACGACCCGGCCGACGTCGTCTTCGTGGACGGCTGGACCGGCAAGGGCGCCATCAGCCGCGAACTCGCCCAGTCCCTCAAGGAGTTCGAGGCCATTGACGGCATCACCGGCTTCGACCCGGAGATAGCCGTCCTCGCCGATCCCGGCTCCTGCGTACGCACCTACGGCACCCGCGAGGACTTCCTCATCCCCTCCGCCTGCCTCAACTCGACCGTGTCCGGGCTGATCTCGCGTACGGTGCTGCGCGACGACCTGGTCGGTGAGCACGACTTCCACGGTGCGAAGTTCTACCGCGAACTCGTGGACGCGGACGACTCCGCCGACTTCCTGGACGCCGTTTCCGACCGCTTCGGCGAGGTCGGCGAGGCGATCGACACCCGGGTCAAGGAGCTGCTCTCGATGGACCGCAGCCCCACCTGGGAGGGCTGGGCGGCAGTCGAGAGGATCAGCGAGGAGTACGGGATCCGCGACGTGAACCTCGTCAAGCCGGGCGTCGGCGAAACGACCCGCGTGCTGCTGCGCCGCGTCCCCTGGAAGATCCTCGCGCGCGCCGGTGCGGGCGCCGACCTGGACCACGTACGCCTGCTCGCCGAACAGCGGGGTGTGCCCGTCGAGGAGGTGGCCGAACTCCCGTACACCTGCGTCGGGTTGATCCACCCGAAGTACACCCGAGGGGCGACCGGCGCCGACGGCAAGGCGGTGACGGTCTGATGACGGTACTGGTGGCCAGCGACCTCGATCGCACGCTCATCTACTCCTCCGCCGCGCTCGCGCTGACCATGCCGGACGAGCGGGCGCCCCGGCTGCTCTGCGTCGAGGTGCACGAGAGCAGGCCGCTGTCGTACCTGACCGAGACCGCGGCCGGGCTGCTCACCGAACTCGGCGAACTCGGCGAGGAGGCCGTCTTCGTGCCGACCACGACCCGCACCCGCAAGCAGTACCAGCGCATCCGACTCCCGGGCCCCGCCCCGAAATACGCGATCTGCGCCAACGGCGGCCATCTCCTCGTCGACGGTGTCTTTGACCCCCAGTGGCATGCCCGGGTGACCGAACGCCTTGCCCGCGAGTGCGCCTCGCTGGCCGAGGTGCGGGAGCACATGACGGCCACAGCCGAGCCGGCCTGGGTCCGCAAGCACCGCGTCGCCGAGGACCTCTTCGCGTACGTCGTCGTCGAACGCGAACTGCTCCCCGAGGACTGGGTGAAGGAACTGGCCGTATGGGCGGAGAACCGCGGCTGGACCGTCTCCCTCCAGGGCCGCAAGATCTACGCCGTACCGAAGCCGCTCACCAAGAGTGCCGCGATGCGCGAGGTCGCCCGCCGCACCGGAGCCGACCTCACCCTCGCGGCCGGCGACTCCCTTCTCGACGCCGACCTGCTGCTCGCGGCGGACCGCGGCTGGCGCCCGGGCCACGGCGAGCTCGCCGACGCGGGGTGGACGGCACCCGCCATCACCGCTCTTCCGGAGCGGGGTGTCGCCGCGGGCGAGCGGATTCTGCGGGAGTTCCTGCGGGCGGCTCGACCGTGACGGGTGTGCTGACGACACCCTGAGGTCACCGGTCCGACAGCAGGGATCTGGCAGCAGGCATCCGGCAGCAGGGATCCGGGGGGACGAGCCACGCACCGCGCCTCTCGCCACGGCCCTGCCCGGGCCGTCAGCCGCAGCAGCCGCCGCCGCAGCACCCGCCACCGCCGCCACCGCCACCGCCGCTGCCACCACCGCTCGCCCGAGGCGCGGGCGCCGAGGCCGAGGCCGAGCCACCGACCGAGACCGTCGACAGGAGCTTCACCGTGTCGTCGTGGCCGGCTGGGCAGGCCGCGGGGGCGGAGGACTCGGCCATGGGGCGGTTCATCTCGAAGGTGTCGCCGCAGGTCCGGCAGCGGTATTCGTAGCGAGGCATGCGCACAGGTTAGCGGGCGGTGCCGCCTTTGCCCCGCGGCAGAGCCCTCGCGCGCGCACCCGCCCGGAGCCGCCGCTCGCGTTCGGCCTGTTCGGGGTGGCGGGCCTGCCAGTACGGGTTGTCGTGCGGCAGGGCCGAGCCGACACGGCCGTACATGCCGAAGACCATCAGGAGTACGCCGACCACAAAGCTGAACAGCACGTTCTGGATCCGGAACGCGAGGAAATTGAGGCCCGTGTCGAGGAGGGCCAGGTTCATGAAGCCGCTGAGGATGAAGAGGACTCCGAGGAGCATGTTGAGGGTCGAGGCGAAGTTCCCGCCGATGACCATGCCGACGAAGAGCAGCAGCCCGACGCAGATCGAGAGCACGCTGAGCGCGCCGTTGGTGTTCAGCCCGGCGACCGTGTCACCGCCGGTGTCGAAGAAGCCGACCAGGTCGGTCAGGCCCAGGATGCCGAAGGCGAGCAGTACGAGACCCATCAGGCCCGCGCCGATCCGGTAGACGGTGCTGAGGCGGTGGTCGATGGGCAGGTGCTCGTCGAGCCTGATCCGCAGCCCGATCCGCAGCCCGGTCCCGGGACGTGGCAGGTGCGTGGGCATGTCCGCCTCCTGTGGTGCGAGCGGAGGCCGTACGGAAGGGTTCCGTCAGCACGGAGCTGTTCTTTCAGGGTCCGCCTGTGACGAGCCGACCGCCAACCCCGGAACCCGGGGCGCTGCGGGCCCGGCATGGGCACCGTCAGCTTCCCGCCCCGCGCTCCTCACGAATCCGGGCCACCACGCGGGCCACCGTCCGGCGGACGGC
This sequence comes from uncultured Streptomyces sp., assembly GCA_946480485.1. Next base: position 6,408 of record CAMLJW010000159.1, read on the forward strand.
CTCAGTCTCGGTGAGGAAGTGCCAGTAGTCGGGGTGGCGCCCGTTGAGTGTGCCGATCGCGCGCTCCAGGCGGGCCACCGAGTCGTCGAGGGGTCGGGCGTGACGCGGGTCGGGCGTGCTGCGGCCGGCCATCGCCAGGCGCTGGGCGTCCCGGATCGCGAAGCGGGTGCGGTCGGTCTCCTGCTGGGGGTCCTTCGACACCTCGTTCAGCCGCCGCAGCCGGTCACCGGCCGCGGACACGGCCTCGTCCGTCGTGTTCAGCAGCGCCCGCACCGTCGACAGCAGCGCGGTCGCGTCCGCCCAGCGCTGCTCGTCGCGGGCCGAACGGGCCTCGGCCAGCTTCCGCTCGGCCTGCCGTACCGTCTCCGCGGCCTCGTCCGGTACGTGCTGCAGGTCCTGCCAGCATGCGGCCGTGAACCGGCGCCGCAGCTCGCTCAGCACCGGCTCGACCTTCTCCGAACGCGTGGTGAGGGCCTGGGCGCGGGTGCGCAGCGAGACGAGGCGGCGGTCGATCTCGGCGGCCCGCTCCGGCAGCCGCTCGGCCTTGGCGCGCACCGCCTCGGCGTCCCGAGCGACCCGGTCGGCGCGCTCCAGCGTCTCGGGTACGCCGTGCTGCCCCGCGCCTTGGTTGAGCTTGGTCAGCTCGGGGGCGAGGGCGGCGAGCCGGGCGGCCAGGTCGTCGGCCTTGAGCCCCGCTCCCCTTACCGCGTCCAGGGCGTTGGACGCGGCGAGCAGGGCCTGGCGAGCGCGCTCGACGGCCGGGGCGAGCCGGGCCAGCTGGGTCTCGGCCTTGCCGAGCAGCGGGCCGAGTCCGTCGGTGAACCGGTCCAGCTCCTGCTTGACGCGGCCCAGCTCGTCCTTGGCCCGGGTCAGCTCCGTGCGCGCGTGGGCGGCCACTGATGCCTCGAGGTCGTCACGGTCGAGGTCGTGGGCGTCGACCGCATTGATGTACGCGTGACTGACCTCGTCGATACGACGGCCCAGCGCATCGAAATCGGACACCGCGCGTCGGGCGGCGGGGGAGGCGTCGACGGCCGTGATGGTCTCGATCGAGATCCGCAGGTCGCGCTGCGCGGTGTCGAGTTCGTAGAACGCGGCCGCGGCGGCGTCCTTCGCCGCCTGCGCCTCGGCCCGCTGACTCTCGGAGCGCCCGCCGAACCACCGCCGCGTGCCGCCGCCGGCGAAGGCGGCGGGCAGGGCGAGGGCGACCAGCGGGAGAGGAAGGAGCACCAGGGCCAGCAGATCACGGGCGACTGGGCGCGTCTTCGCGGAACTTGTGGATCTTGTGGACCCCGCGGGATTCGCGGACCCTGCGGGATTCGCGGACCCCGCGGGCCCGAAATCGGCACGGTGGCGAGGTAGTTGCTGTGCGCATGGCACAAACGGCGTGTACGGCTGCGAAGGTGTCGCCGTCACATCCCTCTCCCGTGCTGTGGTCCGCCCTGCCCGGTGTCATTCTCCCACCAGGTAAGGACGAACACACGGGCCGGTTAGTTCGCCATACGCACCGTGACCTTTCCGTCCTGCGGGCGGGCGGACACCAGCGGACACCACAGGGGAGCCGAGCTGGTCGCGCGGGACGGACAGGCCGCGTCGCTCGGCAGCGATACGGGTTTGCGGGGCACTGCCCCGGGCAATGTAGGCTGTCGACTCGTCCGGGCACGTAGCTCAGCGGTAGAGCGCCGCCCTTACAAGGCGGATGTCGGCGGTTCGAAACCGTCCGTGCCCACCCGTTCCAGGACACGAACAAGGCCCAGGTCAGCGGGTGTGAAACCGAGACCTGGGCCTTGATCTTTCTCCAGGTGCGCGGCACTGCTCCGATGGAGTCGTTGCGTCGCCGCGTCACGTCGGTCCCGCCGGGGCCTCACGAGGTCCCTCTTCCGCCTTGTGCGCATGCTTCAGGCTCATCCGCGCGTCCACCCTCTCCGCGCCCGCGACCTCGGCCCAGAAGCGGTGGCAGGTCACGAAGACCGCCAGCTCGCGCTCACGCTCGCGGAGTTTCTCCACCTCGGCCTGCTCGTCGGCACTCCAGCCGGGTGACGCGTGGCGCTCCACCCTGCGCCAACCGGTGTCGTCGCTGAAGCCGTCCAAAGGCTCGACCGACCAGGGGAGCCGCTTCAGCAGGACCAGGAGCTCGGCCCGGACCTGATGCAGCTCCTCCTGACCGGCCAGGAGGTCACTCGGGAAGTCATAGGTCGTAGCCACGCCGCAATGCTACGCCTGTTCGAATTTGGGAGGCGAGTTCCGGGTCGTGTTGGACACGGCCGGGCCCACCCCGACGTACGAGGGCACCAGATCAACCGGCCCGGAGGCGGGAGTTCGACATGCTCCCGGCAGGGCCGCGGCCGCAGGGCGCGCCGATGCGGTGGTGCCCCGACGCCGTGGACGTCCGCCGGACAGCACCAGCGGGGCGCCGGCGTGCGCGACACTGGACGCATGTGCCGCAGTATCAAGACCCTTCGCCCACCCGTACTCCCCGAAGAGGCCACCGAGGAGGACATCCGAGCCGCCGCGCTCCAGTACGTCCGCAAGGTCTCCGGCTTCCGTGCCCCGGCCGCTCACAACCGGGAGGTGTTCGACCGGGCCGTCGACGCGATCGCGGACGCGACCGCCGACCTGCTGGACGGGCTCCAGGTGCGGGGCCAGGGGGCGGGACAGGCGGCTGCCCGCCGCGCGGGGTGACCGCGCAAGCCCGGCGACCGAGCCGGTTCACGCTCCGGCCGACCCCGGTGGGTGACTGCGGCAGTTGGAGGCGCGCCCGTTGAAGTGCCTTGAGGCCCTTCAGGGTCCCGCCAGGGGGCGCCGTATCAGGTATGCCGCCCCCGCGCCCGCCGCGAACAGCGCCACCAGTGACACGGCCGCGGCGAGCCACGTCGCGCCCAGCCACTGGCCGCCGAAGTAGCCGAGGGCGACGCTGTACGCGGCCCAGGCGAGGCCCGCGAGGACGGACCAGGGCAGGAACTCGCGGACGCGGCGGTGGGCGGCGCCCGCGCCCAGCGAGACGACCGAGCGGCCCGCGGGCGCGAAGCGGGCGATGACGACGAGGACACCGCCGCCGTGCGAGAGGGCCGCGCCGAGCCGTTCCTGCGCCTCGGCCAGGCGGCGGGAGCGGGCGATGGCCTGGTCCAGACGCTTGCCGCCGCGCCAGGCCAGCCGGTACGCGACCAGGTCGCCGAGGACGGACGCGGTGGCCGCGCAGAGGATAAGCGACAGGATGTCGGGCACATGGCCTACGGACATCTGGCCGGTCGCCGCGCCGGTACCGGCCGCGGCCGCCGTCGCCGCCGTGATGACGAGGATCCCGCTCGGCAATACCGGCAGGAACACGTCGAACAGGACGGACAGGGCCACCACGGCGTAGACCCATGGGCTGCCGGTCAGCGACCCCACACTCTCAAGCACCAAGACTCCCTGTGTCTCCCCCCGTAGGCCCGACCCGTGCCGTGCTGTGCCGCGATGTCGCGGGGGAGCGCAGGAGCGGCCTGTAACAGCCATACAGCGTACGCCTAGGGCCGGACGGGAGATCCACAGGGGGATCGTCTGATTGCCACATCATGTTCACCAAGACGACGGCGCCCGTCCCCAGTGCGACAGGAGCGGGCGCCGTTCTCACGCAGGCGTGCGGGCCGTGGGGCCGTACCGGGTGAAAGGGGGCAGGCGGGCAGGCGGCAGGCGGGCAGGCGTGAGAGTACGTCAGGCCGCGGCAGGTTCCGAGCCGCGCCCGCCCTCGGTGGCCGTGGACGTGCGGCGCGTGAACAGCCGGTCAAGGCCGAACGCGCCCGAGCCGGTGAAGACCAGCAGGAACATCGACCAGCAGTACATCGCCGCGCCCTCGCCGTCGTTCTCGACCGGCCACAGCCCCTGGGGCTGGTGGACCTTGAAGTACGCGTACGCCATCGCGCCCGACGCTATGAACGCGGCGAAGCGCGTGCCGAGGCCGAGCAGGACCAGGCTGCCGCCGACGAGCTCGATGACGGCCGCGTACCAGTCCGGCCAGGCGCCCGTTCCGACGGTGGCACCCTTGCCGTCCACACCGCCGAGGACACCAAGGAGCGCCATGGCGCCATGGCACGCGAAGAGGAGGCCGATGACGATGCGGAACAGCCCGATG
>CAMLJW010000160.1 GCA_946480485.1 uncultured Streptomyces sp.
CGCGTCGGGCGGGCGGGGCCATGGCCAGGCCCGGATCAAAAAGCCGGACGGGCAGCAGGCGATAACGGTGATACAGGAGGGGGTCGTACGGGTGCCGCGGTGACGGAACCCCTTTGCTACGCCAACCTCGCCTCCGACAGCAGGTACGCCGTCATCGGGTCGTAGTGGCGCGGGCTCGTGACGTGGTCGTCGAGGGGGATCGTCACCTGGAGCGTGCCCTCGGACTCGGCGAGGAAGAGCGCGGGGTCGTTGCAGTCCGCGTACCCCATGGAGTCGATGCCGTGCTGGCCCGCGCAGCCCGCCCAGCCGTGGTCGGCGACGACCAGGTCGGGCAGGGGCCGGCCCTCGCGCTCGAGTCCGCCCAGGATCGCGCGCATCGGCTCGCCGGAGTGCGTGTGCCACAAGGTCGCACCGTGCTCCAGGACCGCCACGTCCGCGAACTGGAAGACGTACCCCTCGTCCGTGTGCAGGCCCTCCGGAATCACCACGATCTCGCAGCCGGCGGCCCGGAGCGCGGCTGCGGTCGCACGGTGCACGTCGAGGAGCCCGCCCGGGTGACCCGTCGCGAACAGCACCCGCTGCTTCCCGGCCGCCGCCTTGCGCAGCCGCGACGCCATCCGCTCCAACGCGTCGACCGTCAGCTCCGGGTCGATGGTGTCCTGCCCGTGGCGGTACTCCGGGTCGTCGTTCACCCCGCAGCGCTCCGCCATCACCGCGAGCACGTCCTGCTCGTCGGTCCAGCGGTCACCGAGCTCCAGCCCGAGCCAGTAGTTGCGGTCGCCGTTCGCCAGTTTGCGGTAGTGGGAGAGGTTGTTCTCGCGGGAAGTGGCGACGTCGCCCGCGATACGTGTCCGTACGAGATGGTCGACGAGCTCGGCGCGGCTGGGAGTCCCGGGTATCGGCATGGCTCCTATTCTGCCGGGGCGTTCCGCCCTGCGAACCGGTGTCCCGGAGCCTGGGACGGGGGTCACGTGATGGTCCTGCTCGGCGGCCGCGCCATGGACCGGCCGCAGCATGTCGGGCTCGGGTTCCATGCCGATCGGGCGCCATCGCCCGGTACGAGCCGAACCCGGCCGCCGTCGCGCACAGCGTGACCAGCAGCAACGACACCAGCGAGAAGCACCGGCCCCGAGGATCACGCGGGTCTCTCACCTCGGCCAACCGCCGCAGCAGCAACGTCCGCTCCGACGCGAGCGACATCGACACCACCACGGGCACACACATGGCAGACTGACGATTCATCGAAGCTCCGTAGGCACAAGGCGACTTGGTAGGTCACCCCGCTCAACGGAGCTTCGATCTTCCACGTCGCGGACCGCTCACCTGCAGAAACGTTTCAATCCCGGACCTTGCGTCAGCCCTGGTCGGTGCCCTGGTCGAGTTCGGTCGGCGCGCAGCGGGGCGCGAAACAAGCACATTTCGCCCGAGTCCGCTGAAAATCGTCGTGCACGATGCGATCCGGAGAGCTGGACAGGCGGCCAGATTGGCTAGACCTTTGCGGTTGCTTGAAAGTTGTAGTTGCTTGAAAGTTGTAGGTTGCGCCTCTGTTGTGGAGTCCAATACGCTGCCGTCCGCTGCGGAATTTTCGGCAGGGCTTTCGATGGGGTTCAGCGTCGGAGCCCTTTGGACTTCAAGGCTGCATAGATGCACCCTCCAAGTATCCGGACTTCTACGACGAGCCAAGCTACGTCACCTTCTAAGAGCTTGCAGGGCAACACCTGAAGAAGTCGGGCTGGTGAACAAATAGCTACCATCGCGGGAGCTGATTTGAATCCGGACCGGGTCGTGGATTCTCCCAAGAATCGGGCATGGGGGTGTTGGTGGTTGACATGTCCATTGCGGCATGTCAACCTATGCGAACCGCTCGGGAGCAAGGCGCTCTTTGGCGGTCCGATCGCATCGTGAAGTCAATCCAATTACGGCGTGCGACAGGGCGTCCTGGGAATATGATCCGTGAAAAAGGCGAAGTGAGGTCGTAAATGACGCATCAGATGCAGGGTTTATCGTTCACCGAAATGGCTGAGCAGTACGGAACGCCGATCTACGTCTATGACGCCGATGTCATCACCGACACCTATCGCCGGGTGAGGGCCGCGCTCGATGAGAACATACAGATCTTCTACTCACTGAAGCCGAACCCGAACATCAGTGTCGTCGGACTGCTGGGCAGTCTCGGCGCGGGGGCCGAGGTCTGCTCTCTGGGGGAGCTGAGGTCCGCGCTCGCGGGAGGGATTCCGGCTGGCAATATTTTGATGACCGGCCCCGGAAAGAGCATCGAGGAAATCACCGAACTCGTCTCACTCGATGTGCGGGCGATCATCTGTGAGTCTTTCCCCGAACTCCGACTCATCGACTCGATCGCCAAGCGGCTGGGCAAGCGTCCGCAGGTGCTGCTTCGGGTCAACCCGGCTCATGGAGTGACCGGTGGCCGGCTGACGATGGCGGGCCGGCCACGCCAGTTCGGCATCGACGAAGCCACCGTCCTCGAAGCCACCACCACTGTGGACGAGCACCCCAACATCGACATCATCGGTGTTCAGATCTACACCGGAACGAGGATCCTGGACGCCGACGTAATCGTCCAGAACACCGAGCGCGCACTCGACCTAGCCGACCAGGTCGCCGACAAGCTCGGAATCACCATCCAGATGGTCGACCTGGGCGGAGGCATCGGCCTTGCTTACTTCGAAGGCGAGTCCGACCCCGACGAGAAAACTTTCGTCACCGGCATCAACAAAGCCACCAGGGATTTCCGGGCCAAGCACCCCAGCGCCGTCATCGCGATGGAACCGGGCCGCTACCTCGTCGGCCAGGCGGGTGTCTGCGTCTTGAAGGTGCGTTACGTGAAGGAGTCCCGCGGTGAGCGCTACGCCATCACCGACGGTGGATCGAACCTGAACATGTCCGCCATCGGTCTCGGCACCTACGTCAAGCGCAATTTCCCCACCGTGCTCCTGTCCGCGGACCGGCCAATCGATGGACCGTGGTCGATCACCGGGCCACTGCTCACCCCCACCGATGTCCTCACCAAGCAGGCCGAGATGCCCGCGCTGTTTCCCGGCGACCTGATCGGCATTCTGCGCATGGGTGCTTACGGCCCAACGGCGTCAATCGCCTACATGAACGGGCAGGGATACCCGGCAGAAATCATGGTCCTGGACGGGGTCGCCCATCTCATTCGCGAGCGCGACACCCCGGAAGACCTGCTGAGCAAGCAGATTCTCCTGGACTTCGACCGAGAGGAGCAGCTCGACATCCGGGACACCATCGCCGAGGTTCTCAATCGCGATGCCGGAACTCTCACCAAGGAGACCCGGCTCAGTGACGACCTCCATCTCGACTCGCTGTCGATGGTCGAACTCATGGCCAGGCTGGAGGACCAGTTCAAGTTCTCCGTGGATCCAGAGGGTTTGTCGCTCTGTGACTTCGCCACTGTCGGTTCGCTGAACGCGTATGTAGAGAGGTGCATACGTGGGGAATGAACTGGTCCATGACCTGCTGGATGCCGCGCCGCCCTCGGCGGACGCGATGGCGGAACGAGGACGTGTACTCCGCTACCTGGATGTCGTCAGAGCCAGCATCGAGATCGCGTCGTGGATGCACCACAGCGGGGTCGGAGTGGGCGACAGGGTGATCATCTCCCTGTCCCGGTCTCACGCGCTTGATGTCCCGTCATTCGTGTACGCGTGTTCACGAATTGGTGCGGTGTTTTGCATAGTGCACGAGCAGGTTGTCGGGGCAGCCCTCGTCCACGTTCTCGAGGACGCGGCCCCGGCTCTGGTCATCTCCGACAATGCGGAGGTGCTCGGCGAGGCAGCCATACGGGGCATACCCGCCTACGGCCCGGACATCGACTTCGGCGCTGCACCGCAGGTCGTGGAACAGCTGCGAGTCTCCCCCGAGGCCCCTGCCTGCATGATCTACACATCCGGCAGCACCTCGCGACCCAAGGCGGTCGTCTCGGCACACGCACAGATCACGTTCGTGGCACGGGCGATTCAGTCTCAGCTTCGCTATCGGCCCGACGACGTGATCTACACCACGCAGCCGTTCTCCTTCGATGTCGGCCTCTACCAGATCTTCTTGGCCGCCCTGTGCGGCGCGCGGGTATGGCTGTCCTCGCCCAGCGGCGCGGGTGTGTTCATCGTTTCGGAGATGGTCGAATCGAAGGCCACGGTGCTCCCCGCGGTGCCCACCGTGGCGCAAGCGCTGATGTGGGCGGTCAGCAGGTGGAAGGCCGAGTCGCCCCTGCCGAGGCTGCGCCTGCTCACCAATACTGGCGCGGCCATGCCAAGTGGGGTACTCGCGTCACTGCGCGAGCGCCTGCCGGATCTGCGCATCCAACTCATGTACGGCCTCACCGAGTGCAAGCGTGTCTCGATCATGCCCGTCGACGGTGACCTCGAACGCCCGGGGTCGTCGGGGTTGGCGCTACCGGAGACGGAGATCCGGATCGTCGATGGAGAGGACCGCGTCGTGCCTGCCGGTGTAGTCGGTGAAGTCGTGGTCGCTGGTCCCCACGTCATGAACGGCTACTGGAACCAGCCGGCTATGACCGCCGAGAAATTCAGGGTGTCCGGTCTGCGCACGGGGGATTTCGGTTACCTCGATGACGACGGGTATCTGTTCATCGAAGGCCGTCGCGACGATATCTACAAGCAGAGCGGGTTTCGCGTCAGCGCATCGGAGGTCGAAGCGGCCGCACTCGAAATACCGGGGGTTCAACTGGCGGCTGTACTCGCTCCGAAGAATGATCGCGACAGCATCCTTGTCGTGACGGGCGCGGTGGATTCGGAGTCGGTGATGAGAGGGCTGTCGGAGCTACTCGAACTGTTCAAGTTGCCGAAGCAATGTATGTTGGTGGAAAAGATATCACTCAACCAGAATGGAAAGATCGACAAGAACGCCATCGCATCCATGCTGTTCGCCCAGGGGAACGCCAAAGTCGGTTCGGGCGGATGAACGGATAAAGGGGTAAAAGGGGTCCCGGTAGTTCGCGGGGCCTGTCGATAACGCCCCTTGCATTGGAGGTCGGCCGGTTGATGAGCCGGCCGACCTCCATTATTTGAACGGCCGACCAACAGGAGTTCCCCCTGCATCATTTACCTCCAATATCCTCGGCTGGCCTCCACATTGTGAAGAGATCCCGATATCAACTTCACAAAGGGGGTGCGTTTGGAACAGGCGCTTGATGGCAATATGGGCGGCGATCGACCATCTTCAAGCCCCACGCCTTCTTCAATTGACCGTTCTCTCTCCAGTGGATTGGTTTGTTCGGTGTCAATTTCCATCCGTGCTCGACACGCTCTCCCCCTCGCTTTGGCGGGCTCTCTCGCAGTGACGGTCCTCGTTTCCACCGAACCGGCGTCGGCTGAGAGCGGCAGACGGGTCTGCAGTGCCACCGAGAAGCAAAATCAGACCCTCGGCGGTCGCGAGTACTGGGTTTCAGTGGGGCTCGATTACAAGAAGGACGGGAGGTGTCCCATCCTGTGGCCGAAAGACCAGGAATACTACAACAGTATAGGGATGCCGGAAGGGCCGCCCGGACTCACCAAGGAGAACCCGAACCCCAAGGTCCGCTGCGAGGACTGGCCCTGGAATATGGGCGGAACTCCGTGGGGCAATGATGATGTGTGCACTCAAATGGAAGACGACGTGCCTTACATTTTCTACGTCGACAAGCTGACGGGCCAAACCTCAGAGAAGCGCGGCTCGCATCTTTTCAACATTTCCTGGTGAATCGTTGACCGGCCTTTTGTACCTCGATTTCGTAAGAGGGACCGTAAGAGGGTCCGTCAGGTTGCCGGCGGACCCTCTGTGCTGTTCGGTGCTGTTGTTTTCGGCGGGGGATATCAGGCTCGATCCACCGATTGATGTTTCGCCTGTGGACGAAGTGGCCCTGCCCGGTCGGCAGCCCGCCGACGGCTCCGCCCACCACCGCTGGGGGATGGGGGCGCAACTGTGCATCTCGGAGAGCAGTGGAACAGGAGAACAGCGGCTCAGCGGTGTACGGCTGTCACGGAACGGGAGACCAGGGGGCGAGCAGATCACGCAGCAACTCGGTGAAGGCTGTGTCCAGTGTGTCCTCCCCATGTTGGTCGCCGACGGCTTCGGGGTTGAGGGCGGCGGGGCGGGCGATCCAGAGAATCTTCCACGTCCTGGAGTTCAGTGCGGGGTCGCCCCAGATCCCGCCGTGTGGGACGAGCGGGTGGAGCAGATCGCTGAGCTGTTCCGTCACGACCTGCACCAGCGGGCCCTCGGTCGCTGCGTGCGCGGCTGCGAGTGCCGTGGGGGACGACCGGGCGATGGCTGCCGTCGTCGGATGGCGGCGGATGATGCGGACCACGTGTGTCAGGTGGTCGGTGATCCCCGGGACGGTGCCGTCGCTGGGGCAGGCACGGTGCGCCGAGTCAAAGACGTGTGCGAGTTCGGCCTTGAGTGCGAGCAGGTGCAGCGCGGAGGCGGACTTCCAGTTGGCATAGAGGAAGTTGCGTGACGTGCCACAGGTGCGGGCGATGGCGGCGAGAGGCACCTCCAGACCGTCGGTGCGCATCAGCGTGCGTACTGTGGTGATCACCTGTCCTGTGCTGTAAGGGCTGCGTGCGTACGCGAATCGCGGGCTCATGACGCCTATCGTGCAAAAAAGCGTGAGCGCGTAGGGGCAGAATGCCGTCTGGGCACTCGAATGAGCGGTGTTTGCACGCTGCGGGGAGAAGTGCTCAGGCTTTCGCCGGAGGTACTGCTCTGCTGGGCCGAGTGCGACTCGGCCCGAACAGCCCCCTCAAGCGGGGAGCTCGCCGTGCTTGACGGCGGTGACGAACAAGGACCAGCCGGTCGCCTAAAAAGACACAGCGGGGCCGTGCGGGTTCGAGCAGCCGCGCCGCATGTTCGTGGTGACGCTGCGGGTGGGTCTGACTCGCTCGTCTGACAGTGACGACAACCGGAACACGGTCCAGACCACCCGCCTCCCTCACCTGCGCCTGCGCCTGCCCGTTTGCCATGGAGGGATGAATTTCCCGTCCGTCGGCGTTGGTGCCTTCCGATGGACCCGGACTGATCAGGACGAACGGAAGGCACCGGCGTGGCAGCGCAAGAGCTGGGGGAGGGGCGGGGGAAGCCCGGCTGGGTACGGCGGCTCGCCGGGTACGCGTGGCGGTATCCGAAGGACGTCGTGCTCGCGCTGGGCGCCTCGCTGGGCGGTATGGCCCTCATGGCCCTCGTACCACTGGTCACCAAGGTCATCATCGACGACGTCATCGGGGATCACAGCCGGGACATGGCCCCATGGGCCGGCGCCCTCGTCGCCGCCGCCGTCCTCGTCTACGTCCTCACCTACATCCGGCGCTACTACGGAGGCCGCCTGGCCCTCGACGTCCAGCACGACCTGCGGACCGAGATGTACGGGACGATCACCCGGCTCGACGGGCGGCGGCAGGACGAGCTGTCGACCGGGCAGGTGGTGGGCCGGGCGACCAGCGACCTCCAGCTGATCCAGAGCCTGCTGTTCATGGTCCCGATGACCATCGGGAACGTACTTCTCTTCCTGATCTCCCTCGCAATCATGGCGTCGCTGTCCCTGCCGCTCACCCTCGTCGCGCTGGCCGTGGCCCCCGCGCTGTGGTGGGTGGCCAAGCGGAGCAGTACCCGGCTGCACCCGGCGACCTGGTACGCGCAGGCGCAGGCCGCCGCCGTCGCCGGAGTCGTCGACGGCGCCGTCAGCGGCGTACGCGTGGTGAAGGGGTTCGGGCAGGAGGAGCAGGAGACCGGGAAGCTGAGGGAAGTCGGGCGCCGGCTCTTCGCGGGGCGGCTGCGGACCGTTCGGCTCAACGCCAGGTACACCCCGGCACTGCAGGCCGTGCCCGCGCTCGGGCAGGTCGCGATGCTCGCTCTGGGTGGCTGGCTCGCCGTACGCGGGCACATCACCCTGGGTACGTTCGTGGCCTTCTCCACCTACCTCGCCCAGCTGGTCGGACCCGTCCGCATGCTCGCCATGGTGCTCACCGTCGGGCAGCAGGCCCGGGCCGGCGCCGAGCGCGTCCTGGAGCTGATCGACACCGAGCCGTCGATCAAGGACGGCACAAAGCCGCTGCCGGCCGACGCCCCCGCGACCGTCGAGTTCGACGACGTGACCTTCGGCTACGGCGGGGGATCGAAGAAGCAGCCCGTACTCGACGGGCTGTCCTTCGAGATCCGGCCCGGCGAGACCCTCGCTGTCGTCGGCGCCTCCGGCTCCGGCAAGTCGACGGTGTCCCTCCTTTTGCCGCGCTTCTACGACGTGACGCGCGGCGCCGTTCTCGTCGGCGGGCACGACGTGCGGGAGCTGACGCTCGACTCGCTGCGCGCCGCGATCGGGCTCGTCCCCGAGGACTCCTTCCTCTTCTCGGACACCGTGCGCGCCAACATCGCGTACGGCCGCCCCGAGGCCACCCAGGAGGAGATCGAAACCGCCGCGCGGGCCGCCCAGGCGGACCGGTTCATCACCGGGCTGCCCGAGGGCTACGACACCAAGGTCGGCGAGCACGGTCTGACCCTCTCCGGCGGGCAGCGCCAGCGCGTCGCACTCGCCCGCGCGATCCTCACCGACCCGCGCCTGCTCGTCCTCGACGACGCGACCTCGGCCGTGGACGCCCGGGTGGAACACGAGATCCACGAGGCCCTCAAGCACGTCATGGCCGGGCGTACCACCCTCCTCATCGCCCACCGCCGCTCCACCCTCAACCTCGCCGACCGCATCGCCGTGCTCGACGCCGGACGGCTCGCCGACATCGGTACGCATGAGGAGCTGCAGGAGCGCTCGTCCCTGTACCGGCGGCTGCTCACCGACCCGGACGAGCTGGGCGGCGTCTCGCCCGGGCACACCCGGCCGGCCTGCCCGGGCGAGGACACCTCCGTACGGGACGAACTGGACGCCGAGTTCGACGTCCAGCGGGGGATCACGCCCCGGCTGTGGACCGGGGACCGTGAGCCCCGGGACGCGGCCATGGACGGGATGCCCGCGACACCAGAACTCCGCGCCCAGCTCGACGCGTTGCCCCCGGCGAGCGACACCCCCGGCGTCGACGAGGCGCGGGCGGTCACCCCCGAGGAGTCGTACGGACTGCGCAGGCTGCTGCGCGGCTTCGGGCTCCCGCTGCTCGTCAGCCTCGGCCTCGTCGCCGTCGACGCGGGCCTGGGGCTGCTGCTGCCCGTGCTGATCCGTGACGGCATCGACGACGGTGTCACGCAACTCGCGCAGGGCGCGGTGTGGACGGCGGCGGCGCTCGGCCTGCTGACCGTGCTCGTCCAGTGGGCAGCGCAGACCGGTGAGATCCGCATGACCGGACGTACGGGCGAGCGGGTCCTGTACGCGCTCCGGCTGAAGATCTTCGCGCAGCTCCAGCGGCTTGGGCTCGACTACTACGAGCGGGAGCTGACGGGCCGGATCATGACCCGGATGACGACGGACGTCGACGCCCTGTCGACCTTCCTGCAGACGGGGCTCGTCACCGCCTTCGTCTCGGTTGTCACCTTCTTCGGCATCATGGTCGCGCTGCTCGTCATCGACGTGCAGTTGGCGCTCGTGGTCTTCGCGACGCTGCCGCCGCTGATCGTCGGTACGTTCTTCTTCCGCCGGTCCAGCGTGAAGGCGTACGAACTGGCCCGTGAGCGGGTGTCCGTGGTGAACGCCGACCTTCAGGAGTCGGTGTCCGGGCTGCTGATCCTGCAGGCGTTCCGGCGTGAGCGGGCCGGCGGGCGGCGGTTCGCGGAGGGCAGCGACAGCTACCGCAGGGCGCGGATCCGCGGACAGTGGCTGATCTCGGTGTACTTCCCGTTCGTGCAGCTGCTGTCGTCGGTCGCGGCGGCAGCGGTGCTCATCGTGGGCGCGGGGCGGATCCAGGCGGGGACGTTCACCGCCGGCGCGCTGGTCGCGTACCTCCTCTACATCGACCTGTTCTTCGCGCCCGTGCAGCAAATCTCCCAGGTCTTCGACGGCTACCAGCAGGCGACCGTCTCGCTCGGCCGGGTCCAGGAACTGCTGCAGGAGCCGGCCTCCACGAAGGCCGCCGACGAGCCACGCGTAGTCCTGTCCCTACGCGGCGACATCACCTTCGCGGACGTCGACTTCGCCTACAACGACGATGAAGAGGCGCTCAGCGGGGTCTTTCTGACCATCCCCGCCGGGCAGACCGTCGCCTTCGTCGGCGAGACCGGCGCGGGCAAGTCGACGCTGGTCAAGCTGGTCGCCCGGTTCTACGACCCGACGGGCGGGCGGGTGACGGTCGACGGCACGGACCTCCGCTTGCTGGACCTCACCTCGTACCGGCACCGCCTGGGTGTCGTCCCTCAGGAGGCGTACCTCTTCCAGGGCACGATCCGGGACGCCATCGCGTACGGCCGCCCGGACGCGACCGACGCCGAGGTGGAGGCCGCCGCCCGCGCGATCGGCGCCCACGACATGATCGCCACGCTCGACGGCGGCTACCTCCACGAGGTCGCCGAACGCGGCCGCAACCTCTCCGCCG